>NZ_CP021877.1 GCF_002197645.1 Enterococcus wangshanyuanii
TTGCCTTGCGACATCAGGCAGAGCAGTTACTAGTTGTTCAATATCGTTCAGAACCAATTAAGCAACTAACTCCTATTGACATTGCTTTTGCCCAAAGCCTAAAAGAAATATGCGGTTGTGTAGACATAAACGTACTTGATTTCATTATTCGTGAAAGGCGCTGTTGAAGCGCCTCTCACAAGTGATTCCTTCCCCAAATAAAAATATGAATAGGAGAATATCATGGAAAAAACATTTACATTTGAAGACTTCACTATAAAAAAAGGAATGGAGACTAATGGAACCCCCAATCATTTTTTATTGGTGAAGATATTGCTAGCGTTCATACAGATAAACATGAACTTCAAGTTTTTGCTTACAAATACAAAGAAAGTGAAACTGCTGAATACTTTGAAATGAACTTTGGAAAAAAAGAGCCGTATGATAATGAAGATTCTTATGATTTCGAACTCATTGAATCAGACGAGTTCTCTCCCACAGAAGCGAATTTGAATGACTATCATGAAATAATTGAATATCTCTGTAATAATTTTGTTTCAAATTTTATTAAAGCACCCCTTTGTTTTCCCTATATCAAATATATTGACCAAACGAATACAGATTCTCTTTGCTTACTATTTGTTGAACGTGACGACTTCAAACTCTATTCAGAAACTGACATACCACAAGAAAATTACAACTCTGAATTGACTTGGGAACTCATTAACACTTTAGAAAAAGAAAAGAAAGTTTACTACACTGTGGAAATCATCAAAGATTATCATTAAAGGAGAAATTCAAAATGAACACTAATGAACAAATCAAAAATGAAGCAATTAAAAGAATGCGCCAATTAGATTTGTATGAGGAAGCTATAAACAAATTTATTCAATCAGGAACGGTCTGCAAATCTGAACCGACAAACCTTTCAATATTAGGGATTGGTTCCAGCGTTATCGGTACTATCTATGAGTTAACCAAAGAACAAAAGAAATTATTTCTGACTTCGAAAAAGAATACGATTCTATGGTCTATCATGTGATCGAAACTAACACCGAATTTGGTTTAGTAAACGACCTTTTGTATGTTTCTAATAATACCGATCAGTGGGAAATGGAACAGGAAGACCTTTCCTATAAAACCCCATGTGTCTATTGTGTAAATACAACTTATCCGGACTATTCCGAATTTGGGTCAATTGGAATTCAATCTAGCGGTGGCGGATTAATCAGAGTAGGTTAATATCATTTATCAGAGCCTTTGTAATGATTAAAGAGGCTCTGAATTCTTCTTAATGATAAAACACGATCACTCCCTTCAAGTCGTTAACGATCGAGTTTAGGCGTGCTTGCAGCTCGCCCTTATTATAGTCGCCGTGCGTTCCGCAAGTCGACAAGAGCCCACTCCGTGGTATGCATTCGCCCTGGGGCTCATGCTGCGCTTGAAACAACTCTAGATTCAGTCGTTCTCTCGGTTCGCTTCGCCTTCGTTCTCTTCCTTTGACGCTTCGCTATCTAGACTTCTTTCATCACCTGGTTACACCAGCTGACCGCTCTTTAGTTATGAGGGCCGCCTGCAGCGTCCCTCACCCCACTTGGCTGCGCCAATCGGGGGCCCTTTCAAACCACAGACAGTGTTTATTTTTTGTTCGACCTTTTCGGCAACTTCGTTGCCTATACCATAGGCTCCGCTCACATTTGCAAGGGAAAATGCATCTACACCTGCAGCCAATTAAAATTGGTGCGGCTGTGTACGCCCTTGCAAATCGCTTCTCCTATGGTATTTGCCGGTCAAATCAAACAAAAAATAAAACATGTCTGAAGTAACACCTCTCAGGCGCATAGGAGGAATTTTATGGATTACTTAGAAATTTTAAACGAATCTGAGTTAGAAATTGAAGCAATTAACCGAATGACTATTCTAGACATACAAAAAGAATTGATTTCTGATTTTCTTTTACATCGAACTGTATTTTGCTCTGAACTTGCAAGCGTAGGAATTCTTAATCCCTGTCCATTTGTAAAAAAATATGAATTAGAAGAAGACACCCCAAAAATGATAGAAGATTTTGAAAAAGAATATAAATGTCTTGTGTACCATACAATCAAAACTCTCACAGATACTGGAACTATTTATAATCTATTCTATGTTCGCGAAAACAAGGAAGATTGGGAAACCCAACAAGACGATATTTATGCTTCGCTTCCTTTTGTAGCAACTATCAACTTTTCGTCACCGGAAAATGTTAAGTTCGGTCAGATCCAAGTCGGACATCTCACTGGTGGACTATATAACAGATTTTATGAGGAGAGATAACATGCTAAAAGATAGACTAAAAAGAGAACGGTACAAAGACCCAAACCCTGTATTTGATTTACTTTGCAATGATCTAAAACACTTAAACTCTGGTAGCAACAAAGTTTTGATACCCGACGCCGATTTAGGTGAACTTGCTCTTAGTTCCATGAAATTTCGATATGGAGTGAAGGAAGAATATGCCCTATTAGAAAAAGACTTTGAGAAATCAAACAACCTTGAAAATCAAGGATTCGAAGTAGTCGGTACTGATTTCTTAACGTTTGCCACACATATTGAATTTGACATTATTCTTTTAGATCCACCCGTAGAAAAAAGTGAAGACTACTTGTTAAAAGCATTCGAACTCGCTCAAAAGCAAGTAGACAAAAGTTGCTACATTTCAGCGCTCATACGCGCTGACATCATTCAAAATCCAAGCACAGCATTACAAGCAGCACTTGAAAACAACGAAACAGAAATAACCTTTCATAAAAATGTTAAGCCTGAATCAAAAGAAGAGGTCGCCCTAGTTCGCGTATCAGTCACTAAAGCGACAGATAATGTCCACAAGATTTATGACAGACTTTTAGCTACTAAAGGCTTTGAACCTGCTCAGACAGCACTAGAAAGAGGTCTAAGCACCATTGTTTCTGATCGTGATCTTGAAGAGCGTTTTAAAAGATATCCGCTTTCTTATTAGTTCTTACAATGAACATATTTCTTTACTTAAGAAAAAATATCTGTTTGACAATTCACTCAATATGTTTGAGTCGATTATGAAACAAAAGCATAAATTTGGATCGTTTAGTTATAGACGAAATGACCTAACTCTTAATCAGAAATAAAAAGCATTCGCAGTCAGTATTGGGAGAAAATCCTAAAAACTGACGAGTTCCGCAAAAAATTAACACGGCATGGATCAAGTTTGATCACTGATAAAATTGATTCCGCCACTAAACTTGAAATCACGGAAGAAAATGTTCTTTTATTGCTCACTGCTTTAATGTCAAATGGATATGAGGTAATTCTTGATAGTTGTGTAGAATGGTTCAAAAAAATGACCGGCAATCACCAAAATGAATACAGCAAAAACATTCACTACTACAATGGATTCAAGACAAATGACGCCTTCAAGGTAAATTCAAAAATAATAATTCCTGCTTACCAAGCTTCATCTTATTATGAAACAGTATCATTCGGCTATGGTCATCCTTTAGAAGAAAACTTTAAGCATATAACACACGGAATGCAAGACTACATGAACGATCTAATAACCATGTTTAAACTGATCAAACCAGATATTCCAACAACTTTTACTGCGAATGACTACGGCGATTTAGAAAACGAATTTCTTCGTTTTAAAGTGTTCAAAAAAGGAACTATTCACATTTGGTTTAAAGACCTAGAAACACTTGATAAATTCAATCTAATATGTGGGCAAAAATTTGGTTGGGTTCCTTCATCTGAGGAAATGAAGCAAGATCCCGAAGCATTACGCTTTGCCAAAAATGAATTTCCAAATATTCAAAACTTGCTGAATTAAAACAAGAGTCTCTTTGCAAATGCAAAGAGACTCCCTCCTTACGGAGAAAACACGATCACTCCCTTCAGGTCGTCAACGATCGAGTTTAGCGTGCTTGCAGCTCGCCCTTATCATAGTCGCCGTGCGTTACGCAAGTCGACAAGAGCCCACTTCGTGGTATGCATTCGCCCTGGGGCTCATGCTGCGCTTGAAACAACTCTAGATTCAGTCGTTCTCTCGGTTCGCTTCGCCTTCGTTCTCTTCCTTTGACGCTTCGCTATCTAGACTTCTTTCATCATCTGGTTACACCAGCTGACCGCTCTTTAGTTATGAGGGCCGCCTGCGTCGTCCCTCACCCCACTTGGCTGCGCCAATCGGGGGCCCTTTTAAACCACAGACAGTGTTTATTTTTTGTTCGACCTTTTTCGGCAACTTCGTTGCCTATACCATAGGCTCCGCTCACATTTGCAAGGGAAGATACACCTACACCTGCAGCCATTATAAATTGGTGCAGCTGTACGCCCTTGCAAATTGCTTCTCCTATGGTATTTGCCGGTCAAATCAAACAAAAAATAAAACATGTCTGAAGGGAAGGTCTCATGCATGACTTAGGAGGAATTCTTATGGAACCAGGTAAACTAATAGTCGCAAAAAAAGTAAATGGTGAAGTACAAACTGAATTACTACTCTTTTGAGCCCCTTGACCGACATTAGTATGCTTCTGGTACAAACAAATTTATTTTCAATGGATCTTAGTAAAACACTCACTGTCTTTCACGGATTGTATCTTCCTGATCAAGCAAAAGAAACCATCACTATTCGCTGGGAAGATCGCATTGAAACATTTACCGGCAGCATTATATTTGCTGGTCGTGATTTACTAAAAAATGTTCTCAGCTTGGACCCGATTGCTGTAGAGGAAGTCAGAATAAAATTAAAGGAGATCAAGTAGCATGAAAAAAACTGATCATCTTGCTTTTTATGCACCATCTAGTACGCGCAGCAAAGGGTATTCTGGTCCTATTTTCAATAGGAATCATACTATTGAGCATCCAAACCTATCAAGCTCAAACCCACTCGTATCAATCAAATGTAATTGTTTTTACCGGCATTCTATCGTTAATTTTTCTTTTTTGCTGGAGAGATTGAGTAAAATGCTGATTTAATTGGGCTAATTGTGTAAAATGAATGAGAGCAACTATTCTGAAGGAGGAAATACATTATGGAAAATGCAACATGCAAATACTGCGGAACGGATCTAGATCAACACTTGACCTGCTCATACTGCAGCATAACTTTTTCTCCGGAAGAAGTATGTTTCAATCAGGAACGCCCACATCAAATGGTCGATAGCATTCCAATTATCGACGACTTCGAAACAATGATTTTTGAGCTTATGTCGCGACCAACTGAGACATTGCTTAAAGAGAAAACGATCACTCTTTACTATCTTTTGCGTGCAGCAAGAAAAGCAAAAGATAAATACTTCAGAGCAAAAGACCAGGAACGTCTGACGTTCTTCCAAAAGAAAGTATATACCATCGAAAATATTCTACTGGAGAGAGAAGGAACATTCCCGTTGTCGATCTCTGATAACTTGCTGAAGAAAAAAAGTATTCAGGTCAACAAGTTTGAGCAGTCACTTGCTGAGAACAACAGAGATAAAATGACTAGACTCATTATCCGAATGTAACAAACAACTAATAATAAAAATGAAAAAAAGAGTTAAAAACATGTCATAAGTGCTTTTAACTCTTTTGATTTTTTTCATTGTATCGACTTTATCAGATTGGTTTCTTCGTCATACTCAATCTGGATCTCTTTTACTTTTAGCCTGCATTCAAGACTAAGCTTATGCAACAAGTTTTTTCCATGATCCTTATTATCTAGCGTTTCTCCATACCTTTTGATCAATTTCGTAATCGCCTCTAAACACTGAGGAAAAGCATTCTTTGAATAATTTACGTAATAGAAAATAAGATCCACATCACTATCATAGATATTGTAGTAGTCAAAGATTGATTGAAAATAGGAATAATCAGCAACACTTAATGAGTGACCAAAAAATATGATTTGCTCAATATTTTTTGGCATTTTTAACGTCACTTTTTGCCAATGAATCGGGGTTCACGTATCAATGGAACGAAATTTTACTCTAAGATTTCTTACATGAATTTGTAAACCCTATAAAATCAACGTTTCTAAATTTAATTATGAGAACTTACTCATTTTACAGAGGTTTTCTCTCGGAACAATGGAACGAAATTTTACGGTAGGGGTTAAAACACGAACAATAAAAAGAGCTATCTATCTTTTTTAGATAAATAGCTGTGTGATTATTGTCCTAAGGGACGAAATTCTCCTTCGTTTAATTGCTCATTATATTTGAAAGAATATTTCCCCATGAAATTAATGTGTTCTGATACTAGAGGGGAAGAGAATTGAAGAACTTCTTCTTGTATTTGGTTCTCTGAATTAGCTTCCTGAAGTTGTTCTATAGCTTTTTCCATATAAAGCGTGTTCCAATAAATAATTATATTTGCAACAAGTCCTAAAGCGTTTAATTGGTTTTCCATACCATCAAAATAGCTTTGATAGATTCGTCCATTTTTACCATAGCATATTTTTCTATACAAGCTATGGCGAGATTCTCCTTTATTCAGTTGTTCTAGAATATTTCGTGCGTATTCTTCATCAGATAGATATCTGAGTTGATGTTTTGTTTTAAATATTTTTCCAACTTCAATTAATGCACGCCCCAATGGAGTAGGATTTCCTTGATGTTGGAGAGCACGAATAAGATAGCTGGCTTGGACGGTTCCTGATTTTAGAGAACCTGCAATTCGTAAGATATCATCCCACTCTTGCTCTATAATTGTTGTATTTATAGTATTTTTTGAATGTTCGTTCAGAATTTTGTAATTAGCATTTTTGTCTATTCTCCATATTTTTGTTTCGTTTGCTTTAGCTATTCGGGGGCTAAATTGAAAACCTAGTATTCCAAATAATCCAAATACAAGATCACTGTATCCAGCAGTATCAGTCATTATCTGACTAGGTGTTAATGTACTTGTTTGATTTAACAGTCCTTCAAGCAAATAGACTGAATCTCTAATCGTCCCAGAAATAACCATACCATGAAATCCAACATAGGAATCAGATAGAAAGTTATAGTATGTGATCCCTTTACCTCGACCAAAATATTTAGGGTTCCGTCCTGAATGTAGAGATTTCTTTGGTGTAGTAAAGCGTATACCGTCCGCTGAAGCCATATCTCCTGTTCCCCATATATAAGGTAAAGCAAGTTTCTGATAGGCGTCTACGACCTTATTATTGGCTGCTGTTAAAGTATCTAATCGTATATAGTTTTGATTGACGTAGGATAAGCGGTCATTTTTTAAACTTTCTGTACTCTTCTTAGCAACGGGTGACAGCCCTATATTGCACGCTTCAGCTAATAACACTGCTAAGATACTTATATCCAGCTCTTTCATACGCGATCGATTTTCATTTAAATGTGAAAAACACTCTGTAAGCCTTAGTCGCTGATTTACCTCTAATAATATTTCAGGAAGGTCAACAATGGGAAGATTTCTATGAATTTCCTCAATAAGACGTGGTTTAGATAAACTTTGTCTTTTTAGCGGACTAATAATCAATTCTGTTTGTCCATTTTTTTCCTCTATCCTAGCCATGTTGCTATTATTCCAGTTTTTTAGTGTTTCTCTATAAGACATTTCTAAACTGATTTTAAAATCTTCTACAGCAATAGCTCCGTCCTCTGCAAGACCTAACTGATTTACAAAGGATTTTCTTTGCTCATTCCATACATTTTTAGGTATTAGATTTTGCAATGGATCATTATATCTATGACTATAAGGGACATAAACAGTATGTGTCTTTATGCCTTTTATAAAAAGTTCCATAGCAGCAATTATGATTCCTTTATTAGCATATGCTTGATTTTTATCGATAAAATTATGCCACTTGGTTGGCAGATAGTCTTGTATTTTTTCAAAATCTTGATATCGAAGAAATAGATCTCCTTTATCTCTTAAAAAAGACCAAATATAAGCTACTGGACTATCTTTATCACTAACTAAAAAAGGAATATGAGCAAGAATATCCGGAAGTAACCTTTTAAATTTTGAAAATGAGTTTAATAATTCTTTGATTGCCACAGGTTCTTTATCCGAACTCACAATACGTTTTACTTTTGACACAGCTGCTACTATCTCTTGTTTCTCGCGTAGCTCTAAAACATAATCTAACAGCTTCTCAGGTGGAGTTTGTTCGTCAATCAGATCCTCTACAATATGAGACAGCATGGCTGCTGCATTGTCCAAATCTTTTAGTGATCGGAGTCGTTCTTGCTGTTCCTTTTTCTTTGCAAGGTTGATAATACTAGTAAAATACTTTTCTAATGCTAATAATAATTCGTCCATAGCAACTGATCGATACTCTGCAATAAATGAAACTAGGTAAGCTAAACGTCTACTTTCAGGCATACGCTGAATACTTTGCGATTTGGCTTTAGCTGTATACTCAGCATATAATTTTATCTTCCCTTTAGGAATCTGGCTGAAATCCCAAAAATCAACTGAAAAAGAAGCAAATTCTTTTATTCTTTGAAATCCACGTTTAATCTCATAATAAGACGGTTCTTTTAGAGGTTCTCTTAAAGCGTCCAACTTTACTGTAAACAAAGACGTTTTTCCTTCCATAAAAAACAGCGTCAATTGATTGATTCGTTCAATTTCCTTCTTACTAGGAATATTTACAATTGCTTGCTCTATATCTTTGGTTACAGCGTCTATAATGCGCGATATAAACCGTTCGAATGTAGTAAGACCTGGGAGAATTATTTTTTCGTTTATACACTTATTCAAGAAACGATCAGCAAGAAGAGTTGTTTGCTCTGTAGAATACCAAGCACCTTCATATATCCACTGCTCTAAATAATCTAAAACGGCTTGGTCATGGAACTGCCTGTAAGAGTATAGTTCCTGAATCATGAGTGCATGCTGCTTGATTGTAGGAATTCTTGTATAGTAAGAGAACATACGACTTTCAATAGACAACTGCTCTGCCATGTACTCTATTACTTCATTAGGAACATTTGTTAAATCAGAAAGAAATGTTCCTAAAAATCGTACAGTCCCTAACTGTACTGCAAAACCAATTTTAGTACTATCGTTTCGCAAAGTTTTAATAATTGATTTGTCATAATCGTCCAAATGAAAGTATTTCACTAATTGTTCATCGGAAGGAAGGCCCGCATAAGATCCAAAAGACTGTTTTTGTTCTTTACTCATTATCTGTACAGGCATTTAGTCACCTGCCATTTCTTGTTCGAACTCTTTTACTCGACGATAAAATGTGCTTGGGGACAATTCTAGTTTATTTATAGTATCAGTTGCTGTTTGCTCCCCATTTTTCCAACTAAAATACTGTCTTTTGAATTCTTCTGTTATTGCCAATTTAGGTCTACCAAAGACCGTACCAGCAGATTTTGCAATTTCAATCCCTTCAGTTTGACGCAGTTTGCTCTTCTTTCGTTCCTGATCTGCTACATAAGAAAGCATGCTCAAAAACTGATCTTCTAATAAAAGACCAATGTCCCCCATAGTTTTAAACTTTCTACTATCAAATAATTCTGAATTTTCTAGAACAATAATATCTGCTTTTATCTTTCTTGTAATATACTTCCATTCTTCAATTACACCAGAATAGTTTCTCCCTAAACGATCTAAAGAGTCTAAGTAAACAATATCTCCAGAACGAAGCATATGAAGTAATAGTTGATACTGTGGACGATCAAACTCAGCACCTGATTGTTTATCGACAAATATATAACGAGATTCAATACCTAAATCATTAAACTTCTGTATTTGTCGATCTAAATTTTGTTCTTTAGTGGAAACTCTAGCATAGCCAAAAAGCATGTTTATTTTCTCCTTTCATATATCAAAATGTCATTAATAATTATGACACATATCAAAAGTGAAAAACATAGGTTTTGACACATGGTTTTGCATAAGAAAAGACTTTATCAAAAAGTATACTTTTTGACAGACCAAATTTAGAAAAACAAACATTATTATAGAGAAGAACCAAAACATTCGACTTTATACCGTAAAGTTTCGTTCCACTGATACCTGAACCCCGTTCTTACCAACGTCCTGAAGCTCCATTCCCAGAGGAATGGCCACCACCAAAATTCCACCACCAAAAAAATAGCATGATATACACCTCCATTCTAATTTGTTTAAAAAAATCTTTTTTGCTGTAAAAGATAATTCACTATTCGTTTGCAAATCAAGCGTAACACAAATAGTGGGTTAATTCTATTAAATATGACAAAAAATATTCGTAAAGAGGCTGTATACGTTCTAATAACATGACCACTAAAATTTATAGTGCCCATTTATACCCACCTTTTGAAAAGGTGGGATTTTGCATGCAACGGCTTCCCATCAATCAAACTCAAAAATCACGAATCTCTCCGAAGAAAATGCCACCACTTTTTGTCCGGCACTGGATCAGGAACTGGTTGTTCTTCAGCTGAAGATTGTTTTTCTTCAGGAGTTTCAGATCCAATTTGTAATTGAGCTTCCAGCTGCTCAATTCTCTTGTTCGACTGAAGGGTGAGTTGTTGTTGTTGATCGAGCAGCCTCTGCATTGTATTCATTTCTTCATTTTTTACTCGTAATTGTTCACGTAAAAAATCAACTTCAGTGTGCGAATTGGTTGTTGAATTAGTATGCGATTTAGTTGTTGTTTTATCAGTAGAAAGCTTTGATTTTATAAGGTTTTCTTGCTTTTTGGAAATCACATACTTATTGCCTACTTTATTAAGTTTTGTATTCAATTTTAGTGTGCGAATTATTTTATCAACGTATGATTTACTTATTCCTAATTCATCAGCAAGTTCTTTTATGGTTTTATCAGCCATTATTCTCACCTTCAGACGTGGAATCGCTAAGAACTTGATCCCAATATTTTTCTAAATCAAAATTCATAAGGGTAGCTAAGGTATCTAAAAATTGTGTAGCATTAGGCATTCTGTAAGTATCAATTTCTCTAGCTTCAGAGAACAACTCTGCTTGTACTTCAAAAGAGCGATCACGGAACTTCATTGCTTTTTGGAAAAACTCTTCTTGAAGTTTTTTCTTTCTTTCTTGGTCATCTTTTTCAGCTGCAAGAATATCTTCAGGAACTATTTCAGAGCGGATAGGAATTTTTTTCTTTTTAGCTTCATCAAAGTTTATCCATTCTCCTGTTTTTTCGGCTTGCCAAGTAAAACAATAACCTATAATAGGATTCCCTCTGGTTTTTGCCTTTTTTAGAGTGACTTTCAACCCTTTAAAATAATTTATCAGTTCATCTTGAATAGGTTTCAACACTCGTTTATTAATATCGGATTGTGCATAAGACTTGGGAATGTCTAATAGTTCATGAAACTCTTCTTTTTTAAATTCTTTAATACCTTGAGTTCGCCATTGCTTTAGTATTCTATAAGTAGTTTTTGCATATGTAGAGCGGATTTGAGTGAATTCTTCCAATTCAAAACTAGTAAAATTAGCGTTGAGTTGATTCAATATATATTCAAATTCATCGGAAATAGATATTGTTACATTTTGACTTTCAAAGTCTACTTCAAACTTCTTAAATAATGTCATGACAACTTTCTTTTTAGTTGTGCGTTCTTTATAGATTAGTTGCGCTACCTTATCAGTTACTCGATCCATGATATCATTCCAACGCTGGTTATAGTCACCAGAAAAATGAGTCAATTCTTTCAGTTCTGCTGACTCAAACTTCAATATATTTGTTTGGTTCTCCCTAGCTTTGGCTATTATAGCAAAGAAAAAATTCATTTCCTCTTTACTCCATCGTCTCATAACTACGGTATTTAAGTCGTTGTGATATTTAGTAACCTCGTTCAATAATAGTCCCTCCAATTCAAGAAATAGAGTACTACATAACAATATTAAAAGTCAATATATCGAATGACCTTTATAACACCGCAAAATGACCTTTGTAACACCGCAAAATGACCTTTATAACACCGCAAAATGACCTTTATAACACCGCAAAATGACCTTTATAACAGGCTTTAAGTCTTGTGAGAGTAAGCCTCAAGCGATCGCTAAACATATATTTAAACATCTTTTAAACATTTAGTAAACAGTTCAAGGACAAAATCTCCCGCCCGAATTCCCCTCTTTTTTTTTCAAACAGGTTCGCGAATTTTGATGGATAAAAAATAATCAACAAAAAGGAGTGGGAGAAAAACACTCCCACATTTTACTTGCAGCGGTCGCCAGGGGCTCCCTTGCTAAAATCAAAGAGAATTTAAACAGTTCAGGGTAAGGCTCTGAACGATAGTTTAAGTTGTTTTAACTTACTGCCTTAGTTCTGATCGTTTTTCTTGTTACGGCGCCTTACAGGCGGTCAGGGCAAGCCCTAACAACCCTTGAAACCTAAAAGCTTAACTATTTACGATCATTTATTGCCCATATCTGAAATGAATAAAGAGCATGGCTATAGAATGCGCTAAAACCTCCTTGAAATTCGATTTAAGCGATTTTGCTTATCAAATCGGGTTTCTCTTAGGTTGGCTCACAAAACCTCTTAAATCGAATTTTAAGTGTATTTTACAAAGATTATCGT
>NZ_CP021878.1 GCF_002197645.1 Enterococcus wangshanyuanii
TCAAATTCATACAAATTAAAAGGATAAAAAGCAATTCTGCTAAATGTTTCATTGAAATCAAAATAATCTAGAACGATTCTCTTGCTCCCAGAAAAACAATCTGTATCAGTTACTGTAAATTCTGTTTCCTCCAAAAAGTTTTATAAAGTCTGTTTCCGCTTCTTTATAAAATATTATATAACTTATAATTTTTAGAATTATACTCATAGTAACGAATTTTATTTGCTCGAATTGTTTCTAATCCTGTTATTTTAGCTAAAATGACCCTGTGATTTCCATCCGTACATTGAAAATATTTTGTCTCATTCCCATTTTTAAAAGCAAGAAAAGAAATGTTTCCAGTTTGATTATACATTTTTTGAAAATTCATCCAAATTATTTTCTTCTAACAATAATAATTGTCTTAAAAATCTAATCTGTTCAATGTTTATTTCATAATCACTTTTGGCAAGCCCTAAAATACTGTAATTTAAAATATCAAACCATGAAAAATCTACAACACGGCTAACCCCTACAATATCTTTCACTGGTACAAGTCTATCATTTACAACTTGATTTTTGTCATTATAGTAATAATATAAGTCTCGCTCATCCAAAGACATTTCGTCTTTGCTTCTTTTAATACTTTCTTCAGTTACTCCTTTACTTAGTAAATAATTTCCAATCCCATGTTAACAATTTTTTCCCATAGATTATTACGACAATCTTCCAATAAATTCCCTCCAGGTTTTGGTATCAATATATTTTATATTGTACCATATGGACTAATTATATTTAAGGATTGGTAGCTCTATTTTTGCTCATTCAACACGGCTGCTATCATTTTTAACTGTTCTTTATAGATAAGGTCAACATTTTTTGCTGAAAAATTCCTTTATCCAAATTATCAGCTAAAAAATTAGAATAATCAATCAACTCTAGCTTAAAATAATCAGAATTTACATCACATTTCGGAAAATCATGAATCATATCCGCCATTTTCCCACAAAATCTAAATTCTTTTGCATCACATTCTTCGATCACACCTAATGTTCTAACCAATATAAAGAAATCGTAATAAATTACATTCAACAAATGATTTAATTCGTTTTTTTTCATTTTGCCTTCCTTTCATACTAATTAGCTGCTTTTTTATGTGCTAAAAGTCAATCGGTTGATTGGCCACTTTTTTGTTGTTCTACTTGTTCAATCACCTTTTCGTGAGTCTCATTGAATGAAGCAAGTACCTGGGCGAAGTTAGTCTTTAAGCCTTCGTTCATTTCTTTTTGTTTAAACGCAAGCTCGTCTTTCTTTCCTTGCAGTATACGTGTTAGTTGCTCGGTTTGTGTTTTGTACTCGACTGCAATATCATTGGCCAATTTGTCTTTAAAGTGAACGTCTAATTCTTGTTCTTTGTTCGCTTTCTTCTCTGCACAAGTTCGTTTGATTGTCGCAACTGCTAATTCATGTCGTTGCTGCTCTTCTTTTAACTCTTTTTGTTCTTCATTATCCAGGACAAGAATCTCAGCATCAATTGTCCGCTGCTTTTCCGCTTGAACACGTTTCGTCACTTCTTCTTCAATCAAGTGACGAGTATCGAGCTCCTTGATTTCTTGATTTATTTTGATTGTCTCTTCTTCCACAAAATTAGAAAGGCGAGAAGAAAATTCATTTTTCACAAGATCCAACACATCACTTACAGCATCAACTGATTCAGGAGTTGATAAAAACTGTTGTTTTTTCTGTTTTTGGTTCAATCGAATCTAAAGAAAGACCAGGATACGATTTATCTGAACTTACTTCAGGCTGTTTCTTCTTTACCACTAATTCGGTTTTTATATCTGCATTTGAAAAAGGATCGCTAAGGCTGATATTTGAAGCATTTTCTTGCTTCAGTTTCTGGATCTCTTTTGTTGAATTTCTAGCTGATACATAAGATTTTCAATTAATTGTTGCTGTTCCGCTTGATCCTCGTTGAGATCTACGAGTTCTTGTTCTTCAGAGTTCACTTCACCGATTTCACTAGGTTCAGGCTCTTGCTCTTCCAAACGTTTTGTGCCAGACTCTGCAAGTGCTTGTAATTCTGACGGCAATTCTGGTGTACCTGCCTTACTTTCAGTCTCTTTGGTTGCCTCTGGAAGAACAACCTCTTCAAATGGTAGTTTCTTTTTTTGTATAAAATGGTGGAAAGCAACTGGTCAAAATAGGGATTATCTTCGTATAAACGGCAGCTCGATTTTAAATGCATAAAGTAGCTCTTTGCCTTTTTTACCCTCCTTAAATTTTTTCTGCCATACACCCAACCAGTCTCTTCTGCTTTAATTAAGTGGTTATTTACGCCAATCACATAGTTCACTAATGATTCTGGAGTCAGAATAGACTCTGTTTGAATGTTATCTGAATGGATCACTTCAAAACGGAATGTTCCCTTTAGAAAATTAAACATGTTCAGTTCCTCCTTCATTATCCTTTGGGGTTTCTTCTAACGCAGGGGGCGTTGATTGATTAGGTGCTAATAATGACTTTAAATCTGTTAAAGTCAAATCATTTTCAACTAAAAACGTTGAACAACTTCTGCTTCCAGTTGCTTCAGCTCATTTTCTTTTTTAGTGACGGTTTCTTGTTGCTTCTTCAATCGTTCTTTTGCTTTTTTCAGGTCATTTTCTAACCGTTTTTGCTTTTTTTCTAACTCTTCAATTCTACTCATGGCTTGATTCCTCCGTTGTGGCTAGTGTGGTTGAACTTGTCATTGTTGATTGCGTTGGCTCAAAATATTCAGATTCCGTAGTTACATTTGTGTTGTAAGAATTACTGTCTGTATTTAATAAATTGGTCAACGTTACAGGTTCCATTTTATCTACCAAGAATTTTTTGCCTTGTTTTGTAAAGGTGACTTGCACAGCTTCTTGATTTGATTGATTTTTCAGAGCCCCTTCGTTGCTTCCGATTTTCTTTCGTTGGGTATTTTTATAGGTTACAACACATATAGCTGTATCATTTCTGCATTAATGTAAATATCTGCTGTATCCAGTACTTGATTGACCACATAGCCTTTATACGCTTGATTAACAGGTTGTTCTTCCTCTGTTGTTAATTCGTTATACATAGACGTGGTAACCAGGGGCTCGTATCGATTGCGATTTTCTCCTAAATCTTTTCTTGTAAAATAGGCAATAAGAAATTTTTGGACTGTATCAGTGGTCAAATCTTTTTTCTTTTCCACCACCTCTTGTTTCACGGGCTTTTGAGCCGCTTGTTGTTTGCTTTTACCAACACTAAATCCAACAAAAAAACATAAAAGTACAAGAAAAAACAGGCCGAGAAACAAGCCTGCTTTCTTCAATTTTCGTATTTTATCATGATTGTACATAAAAATTATTTTCTCCTTTCTCTTATTTCACACGCATAAAGTATTCGCCTGCTTCTTTCTTCAATACACGCCAACTCATGGAGTATTCACCACTCACATTCATTTCAGAGATTACAAACGTTCCATCGCTGTTAACATATTCTACAAATGCCACATGCCCGTATACAGAACTTTGAACCTGCCACTCCATTCGTAAAGATCACGGCATCTCCTCGTCTCGGTGTTGAAACAAGACTCGCACCTGGCGTTAGAATATAATTTACTATCCATTGATTCGCATTTCCCATCGTTGGGTGAATCGACTTACCAAGTTGTGCCATTCGATTGTACACGTACCATGTACAATTTCCGAGTGCATACGCATTACCAGGCCACCCTTGTCCTTGTTTCGTTTCTCTATCCGTAGGTAAAGGTTTCATTTTATCTTTGTATTTTTGGAAGACTTCGCTACTTGATCCATTGACTTCATTCCCTGAACTAGACAGGAAGTTAAACCAATTTTGAGCAGCTTGAATCCGTTCACTTGTTTTATCTCCTGGATTTCCTTCCCAGTTATTCAAGAAATACACTGTTAATTCTGGTACGGTTGCGGCAACTTTGTTTCCTGCTGTATTAGCAGCTATTGTTCGATAGGCAGGAGAATCACCATTAAAGATAAAGTCTAATTGTAATTGTAGATCATACCATTTTTTCTTTTTACTTTTTGCATAGTCAAGTAACAATGTATGACGTGTACTTCCGTCAGCTGTATCTGTCCATTGGCCTAATCCTAACCCTCTATGAAGAATATTAGGGAATTTACCATAGATTTCCGTTCCACCCATTGCTAGCCAAGCAGGATCATCCCATGAAGTAGCACTCGCTCCTACAGGTGGGTTTAAGTAATCTCCTTCTGCTCGTTTTGGATTGATTCCACTTTCAACGGAAAAGTTCCCTAAGATAGCGGCAATTCCTTCTTTTTTGTATCCTAATTTTGTTAAGTAGTCATAGACAGCTCGTGCTCGACTCTCTACATCCGCTCCTGGATCAAAGGACGAAGAACCCAATAATGTTGTTTGCGTATAGGTCACATTGGGAAAATAAAAAGCGGGGTTAACAGAAAACCAAGCCTTTTTCTCTAAATCATATTTTTCATACTGAAGGGTGACCGTTTCATTTGGACTATTTCCCAAAAAGGTACCGACTTGCACGTCTTCGTTCCCTTTGAATCGACTACTTTTAACGCCTTCAATGGTTAAACGAACACTTTTTTCTTTTTCTATGACTAAACTTGTTTCATTTGGAATAGTTGTTACCTTTCCTTCAAGTGGGGAATTGAACGCTTTATTAACTTCTGTCATAAGCTCAATTCCCTGGAACAAACTTTCTTTTCCGTCTTTCTTTTCGTACCCATATCTACGTGAAACAATTAATGAATCTGTTTCAAAGGGAAATGCTAACGGATCATCCAATGTAGTATAGCCTAATTCCTTTTTTACTTCCTGATAATGCTCATAGTCTTCGCCTGAAAGAAAATAACGTGACTTGTTGTCTGTTTCAAGTTCTTTTATGGTCTTTAACTCGTAGTCAGGAGATTTTCCATTCAAATCTTCCCACAGATCACTGAGATAGTTCTCAAAGTTTTTTTCCCAACAATCCAGTGTCCGACAATTTATATTCTTCAAAACGATAATTCATATAAAACATGACATCGTCAATGTTGCTGTAGAATTGATTGGTGTCGTCCGTGTGCTCTGCATCTAGTTTCGTCATATAAACCCATGAGTCTGTTAAATCTTCATCTTCTTGAACGATCGCAGGTTTCTGTGTTCCTCCTGCAATACCCATCATCATAAAAACAACAACTACAACTAATAAGACGATCCAGGTAATTGGGTTTTTAATAAGAATCATCGCTGCTTTTGAAGCCGATTTTTTGCCTGTTAGGACAGAACGAACTAAGCTAAGACCTTTTTCAGCTTTTTTTGCGGCCTTAGCCGCTTTCATTCGTTGACGGTGATTACGTAATTTGTACATCAATTGTTTTCGTGTCGTAAGATTCTCTGGTGTTCGGTGGAATCCACGTCCTCTTGAAAAATTGAACGTGCGATTACCTAAACCATAAGCACCTTTTCCTGTTTTTAATGCTACTTTTCCAGTATTTTTACCGATTTTGAAACCAACACGAATTTTTTGATTGGCTCGTCGTAGTTTTCGATAAGCTTCTACGCCCTCTTTTAAAGTATCATCTTCACTCAAGACCTTTAATGATTGTTGCTTAGTTTCTTCTTTCATAGAAACTTTGGTTTCACTTTTAAGTTGTACAGAAATTCTAGTTGTATCTTTAGCCTTTATTTTTTGATAGACACGTTTGGCTACTTTTTTACCGTTTTTGTCTTCAATAAATTTTTTCTTTGCAATGATATGATCGATTGAAGGAGCTTGACTGCCCTTTTTCACGTTGATCTTATGCTTTTTTAATTGACCCTTATACCCTTTTCTAGAAAGTTTATAGTCTTTTTTTGCCTGTTTAAATGCTTTCTTAGATACCTTCGTTGCTTCTCGTGGATTACGGAAAGCATTTTTGCTAACGCCATCCTTCACTCTAGGCGCAATTTTTTGGTTTTCTTTCCAAGAAGGCTTCTCTTCTTTCGTCATAGAATCACTTCCTAAGCATCTGTGTTCATTATTTCAAAGAGTTCTGTATTCTCTGGAATAGGATTTTCAAATGGAACGATCGTTCCATTGGCATAGATCAAACCTGTTCCTTGTGGTACTTTTTCGCCTACATACTTCAATAATTTAGGTTTCAAATTGACCGCTTCTTTCAGTCTTTGTAAATCTACAGGTTTTTGGCGTAACAGAATCATAAATTCACTATTAGATAGCATTTTCATACCAGCTGGACTATCCAACATTGTTGAGATATTTTGAGTGATTCCTGTTGTAACCGCCCCATATTTTCGGATACGTACCCATAAATTTAAGAACCAACTAGCGGAACTTTCTTCTTCAAAATTCACTTGTAATTCATCAAAATATAGACGAGTAGTAACTTTCCCTTGATTTGCTACGACTTGCTTCCAGATCTGATCTAAAATGACTTTCATCGCAAAAGGCTTCATTTTTTCATCTAGTTTCTTGATATTGAACACAACAAACTTGGCATTTAAATCAATATTTGTTTTATGTGCAAAAAATATCTTGCGAGCCAATACAGTAAGGTTCTACTTTTGTAGCTAATGTTTTCGCTTCTGGTTCTGGTTGCTCTAGCAAAATATTAAACCACTCTACTAGGGTAGGCGGTTCTTGACTCCCTTCAAATGCTGCATACGTTTTTCTTGTCACACGGTCAACGATCGAGGCATCTTCATCTGTATAGGACTTTAATAAGGATTCAAATAGGCCAGATAGTAAATTGGCCTTTTCTTTAACTAAATCGACATTTCGATCTTCTACATCCAATAAACGACTGTCAACCATATCTAAAATGTTTAAATGGTGTTGTGTCCCTGTTGAAATATCTAAGATTTCAGCACCAAAAGCTCGAGCAATCGGTATATACTCACTTTCGGGATCAACAATACGGAATAAATCTTTTGGATAGCGAAGTAAAGCACTGATCATTTCCCACTTAGTAGCCATTCCTTTTCCTGAACCAGAAGTACCAAATATCAATCCACTAGGGGTTGGCAAATCTTTTTTACGATCTAAGGTAATGACATTATTCGTTATTTGGTTTCGCCCATAATATTGGCCAGTTGGACTTTGTAGCTCAACATTGGTAAATGGTACCTGTGAAGCCACATTCGTGCTCGTCATATCACGCATATAATTCATTTCTACATCCAAATACGGTTTACCGATCGGTAAGATCGTATTCAATGCTTCCTCTTTGTAGTCTTCTACTACCTCAAAATCTACTTGCCATGTATGACCCACATCCTCAACTGCTTTAATGGACTCTTCTAACTCAGCTTCTGTTTTCGCAATCAAAAAAGTGGTGAAAATTCCTGAAAACATTTTTTGTCCGTTTTCTTTGATTTCTTCCATTAAGGCTTCCGTTGATTCTTTAGTGTCCTTCAAGTCACCTGCAATCATATCTTCCCCAACACCTTGCTGAAAATTATCTTTTTGCTGCTTACTAATCGCAACATTATTTAACGTCTGCATGGTTTGAATATTTTTCTTTGCTTGGATCATGTCATAAGGCGTGGCATGGATACTGATAGCAAGTTCTGTTCCTATTGCACATAATTCTCGTATCAAACGATCTTCTAAGTATTTCGGGTATTGGCGAATATATAGCACAGCAGCATAATATTCGCCTAAGCGCATATACTTTTTGTCTTTCACAAAACGAATTTTCCCAGGAACGATAAATGCTTTACTATTCAATCCTGATACCGCAATGTCTTGATATGTTGTACTAAAATAAGAACCTGGTCGTAAGAGACCACTCATTACTGACAGCCGTTCTACACCACTTAGAGGAGTCACAGACAGGTCTACTTCATTTGCTTCAAAACGATTTTTAAAGTTTTTTGCGATTGTTTCAATATTTTTATTCGCCTGTTTTCTAGACGAACTCTTGGTTGTAAACGTGGCATATTTTTCAATCGTAAAATTTCGTTGATCTTGTTGGAACTGTTTATCAATGATCTCATTCATTTCTTGGCGATAATTGTCCAACGGATCTGCCGCATAAGGTAATAGAATAGACTCTAATAAAGAGTCGTCGATTCGTTTATTAAGTACCAATAGTTGATATCTTGAATTTTTATCTAAGGTATTCAGCCCATCTGCATAGCCAACCACGATATCTTCCTGTTCCTGTTCCATCGAGACTTCATAATCAACTTCACCCAATCGATAGGTTTTGGAATATTCGCCTTCTACAACGTGCATTAAGCCCTCTTCAAACTGAAGTGTATACTTAATACTGTCTTGCGCTGTTGGATTAGCTTTTTCCATCACACGTTGTTTCATTTGCTTTTCTGTTTGTTTAGATCTCATCTGTTTCTTTGATGGTTTCTTTTTGAGTAAATTCATGCTTTCCATATCTCCTTATCTGTCCTGATCTATAGGTTCGTTCTTCATAATAAAAGTAAAGTTCGAACTTCCGTTTCTTTTCTTTCCACGTATTCAACAATAGAAAAACGGGATAATACCCTAAAACGATCGCAGTAGGTAGAGAGAAAATTAAAAACGCCCAATCAGGAAGAAAAAATATTTCTACTCCTAATATGAGCGCAGTACCTGCTAATAAGACATAGGCTTTCAGCTGTCGTATACTGATCCCCCATACCTTTCGTTCAATTTTAGACACATCTTTATAAAATTGTGAGCCAATTGCCATACTACATCGCCCCCATAAATCGTTTGGCCATTCCTTGTGAGCCAATCAAAATGATTATAATCGCTACATATTTAAAAATGAGCACTACATAAATCATGATATTGATCATTAATGCTCCTGCATTGTCCCAAACTCCACCTTCAAATGAAGCAAAAGACAAATAATCGTTGGCCATTAAAATTGGAATTAAACCAACGATCAAGACTAATAGTGCACCTTGTAGAACAAGCGCCATGATTTGTTTGATATACCCTACAGCAATTGAGCGAAGCTCATCGTTTACGAAGAAAGCAATCAAGATAGGTGCCATCGCTTTGACAATATACAGTTGAATCCCTCGTAAAAAAATGAGAATATTCGTGATAAACGAAGATAGAAAAAGTGCAATATAGGCGAACACTTGAAATAAAAGTACAAGTGGTTTTGCCCACCAGGATACTTTTCCCATCTGAGGGATTGCATCACTTGTTCCTGTAATAGTCACAACTGAATTGATCCACTTAGCTGCTTGAATCCCAAACCATACAATTCCGTCTACGATATAACCCGAAGACATGATCAGCACAAACGCAATGATATATTTCATTGCTAAGTCTGTAAGGACTTCTACACCCAATCCTCCGTCTTCCATTTTAAATTTCTTTGTTACACTGGTCATTTCCACCATGAAAAGAATGCCTAAAATCGCCAGTCCCAAAGGAATCAAGACTTTCGCTATCTTTCCCATCACTTCATTTGTCGTTGGATTATATTCTCCTAAACTTTGAAACAGCTGATTGAGGGTGGATTCTGGAATATTCATTCTTTTCCCTCCTTAGAATTTGATTGAACTAAGCTGAGCAATTACGTATGCACCTACGCCTGTTGCAATCAAGGCAAATGCCCCACCAACAATAATTGCCTCAATCCCTTTATCTGTTTTTCTTGGATCATCCGTCTGCATTCCTGAACGAACATCCTTTACTCCTAACATAATGCCGACAGCTGCTAAAACACCGATGATCGCTCCGATGATTGTGACAATTTTTGTAACGATATCCATTTCTATTTCCTCTTTTCTACTTATTTTTTAGTTATTGCCATTCTGAAGAGTGAAAATTATCCTCTTGTCCAAATCCGTCAAATCCTGATTCTTCTTCGCTGTTTTCAAACTCTTCTAGTGTTAAAAATTCTTTTATTTGTACTTGTGGCTGTCCCTGATATGACCCTTCTTCTACTCGAATGTAAACGTCTTTTCTTGTGAGAAATTTCAACGTATCTGGATTATATCCAAAGGTCAAATCTGGAATCTCAACACCGTTGTCTTCAATGCTCGCAAGAAGAAAATTCATATTGTCTTGTGTGAAATCATTTCCGAACGTTAAAAAGAAACGACCCTGTTCTTCATTTTTCCCTTCAAGAAATAGAATAAACATATCGCTTCCGCTTTTTGCTTGTTTGTTCTGTACTTTTGTAATCGTTGCTGCATGCGTTCCTACTGTAAACTGTTTAAATCCGTTTCTACGCTCTGTTGGTCTTTGATATTTCATTGGTTTTCTCTCCTTTAAAACGATTTTTTATAACAAAAAAAGCACCTATTCAGATAGACATAAGTACCATAGCTTCACGACTAAAATTCTGATTAATTCAATGATAAGTCGCTATTAGGAATCATCACTGCAATATACTCTGTTGTTTTTTCATTGTAGTAACAGTAATAATCAGGTGCTAAACAAATATTCTCTAAGTGAACTACCTCACCATTCAAGATTTCATTTTCCAATTGTCTCAGATCACTGTTATCAAAAAAGTCTTCATTCAAAGATAAATACTTTTTTCTCACTTCATCATATACAGCTTCAGGAAATTCACTTTTAAAAAATGGCCATTGAGTATGATCAAATTCTGTTACATATCTTGCAATTTCAACAGTTGCTGAAGTAACCTTTTCCATTGTTTTCTCCTTTCATGATTAAAAAAATGATTAAATAGTAATTTCACCTTTTTCAATTCGTTCTAATAACAACTTTAGCGGCTCCTGTTTACCACGACCTTTTTCTCCTAACAGAACGACACTTGGGAGTGGTTCTCTTGAGCAGTCTTTACAGTTTTTTTACTTTCTTTTAATCATGTCATCTCCTCTTTCCACAAACACAAAATGAATGAAATATAAAATTATTTTTGTTTTATATGATATAATTGTCTGACAAAAACAAAGGAGAGACTTGTATGACTTTAACTTTGAGTATGATTAGAAAATTAATGAAGACACATTCATATTTACCCAATCATATTATCCAAAAACATGCAAACAGAATTGCTGAAGTAGTTGAAAATGAGACTGACTGCCAAGAACAATATGAATACTACAGATTCCCTATTTATATTGGTTACTCTGATCAATTCATATTAGACGCTTATTTGAACATTGATAAAATCAAAGATTTCTTGACTTCAAATAAGCAGAAACCCAAGAAATTTTTGTTGGAAGAATTTACATTTGGTACACGGCATCAAGAAGTCACTGACGAAAATTTGATTGCATGTACTAAAATAGAATTAGATCCTGAACTGTCCGTAAGTTCTGATCCTATAATCATTTTAAGAAAAGACAATTACAGATCGATAATAGACGGCAATACAAGGACTTCTTTCGCTAAACAAATATCAAATGACCTTGATATTTTAGGTTACGAGCTTGACTATGAAAACTTAATTACGAATGAACTATATTTAAATGAATACTCTAAACGGTTACTAGAATTTAATAATGATCTCAATAGATTCTATAAAAATACTATTAAATAGTGATCTCGCCTCGTTCAATTCGTTGAAGTAAAGATTTAAAAGCCTCTTGCCGTCCTACGCCCCTTGATCCAAATAAAACCGGACATTTGAAATACTTCCCTTGTTCGGTTTGTACTATTTTCTTTGATCCCTTTTTTTTACTCACTTAAATGCCTCCCTACTTTGATTGTGCTAATTTCTTCATTTAATAGTTCCATTGCACGTCTAACAACAAAACCAAATGAATTGTTTTTAGGCATTAGTTCAAGGTTTCTCCGAATTTCTCCATATGTCCCTGTCTCTTTTTTCAGTTCCTTCAGTAATTCATTCGCTTGATTTTCAATAAAGTCATCACAGATAATCATTTTTTTGATTACTTTTTCTCTTTCCATTTTAAAAGCCTTCTTTCTTTGTGTATTAACTTAACTCTTTGTGACTCCTTATCGTAAGTGCCAATTCTGCATTTTTGATCTAGACAATCTAACATTATTTGGAATAGAAAAGCGTAATCGTGCTTTATTTTTACCACAATATCGCCAACTACCTTTTGTAATCGGAATTTTTATTGTTTTTCTATTGTGAACCAACAAAATCGCACTGTATTCCTGCCATTGTTTTAATTCCAACAAATTGTTTTCTCTTAGTTCGATTACTTTATTTGCATTGATTGTTAACTGTTTTAGGATTTTTTGTTGATTGCTGCGTTGATAAACAAAATCAACGTCTGATTCCTTCAACGCTAAGTGACGTGCTTGTTCCTTAAAAATACTCGTTCCCATCTATTCACCTCCTCGAATTTAAAAGAAAAACCGTTCATTAGAACGGTTCTTCATCGTTTACGATTTGTTTGTTTCTTTTTGATCGAACTGTGAAAAAAATAATGCTGCTCAGAGTAATGATCCATCCAAGTAATTTAACAAAAATACTTGTTGGACTGTCACCAGTATGTGGAAGTACCTTTTCAGCAACTTTTTCTACTGGTGATTTTGGCTCTTCTTTTTTCGGATCGGCAGCTTTCGGAACTTTATTGACACGTTTTTCTGTTTCATGGTGTTCTTCTGTTCCGTCTGAATCTTGCCATTGTTGATCGGCGGTATTAATGATATCTATTCCTGCTTTCACATCTTTTTTCACGGTCATTGGCGCATCGATTTTATAAAATTGTCCGAACGGAATTTTTTCAGTATCGACGATAGAAACCTCTTCGCCTTTAGAATTCTTTGCTTTTTTGAAGACATTCGCTGAAATCGTCAAAGTGCCTTTTCCATCGTCTTCAATTTTGAAGTATTTTGTGAAATCTGTTCCTTTTGCATCATATACTTTCAACTGGTCTTTATTGACCGTTACGGAAGCCGCATCGTATTTATCAACCATACGCAAATAAGTTAATTCGCTTGTTTCGTCAAATGGTCTTGTATCCAACCACAATTGATAATACAGCGTTTGACCTGCTTTTACATCCGTTGTATTGATATTTTCTTTTTCGTTATTATCTGTTTTATCGTTGTAAGGATCTTTGTTAGAATCCGCATAACGGTCTTTCATTTCGCTGTCATCGTCTAAAAGCTTGTCTCCTGTTAAATCAAACTTTTCTTTTGATAAATCGAACTTATGCGGTTCAGGTTTCGGCGTTTTTGTGTACACTTCGTTAGAATCCTGCTTCACATCATTGATTGTCTCTACAAACGTATTTAGAACCTTGTCAGAGTCTTTAAAGCGATAGAATGAAGCGTGAATAGTAAATCCGACCTCTTTGTCTTTATGCTTGTTTACAACGTCTAAGAACGCTTTTTGAGCAGTAAATAAGACCTTGCCTTTCTTATCTTCAGCTTTGACGAAATCTTGTGGCAATTCGTCTCCTGCTTTGTAAGAATCAAAGTCTTTGGTTGCATATAATTTGAATGTTCCGTTGTAGCGATCAAAATTTTCGTCATAATCGTCATTGATCGTCCAGCTGGTTGTATCTTGACGATTTAGTTGTAAAACACTTGAATTTAACACGTAAAAGAAGTCAGAGTTTAAAGCAACGTCACCTTCATTGATTGATTCCCCACCGTCAGTTTTAGTCACATCTTTTGTTGGTGGTGTCGGTGGTGTTGGAACGTCTGGCGTATCAGGATTATTGTTAAAGTGTAATGTAGATAAACTAATCGTTGGTTTTTCAGTTGTTACGCTGCCAACAGTTCCCTTGCTATTTGGGTTCTTTTCTGTACTGCTGTCTTGTAGGGCAAATTTACGTGTAGAGTACGGATTAGAGAAATCTTTATTGTAGCTTGCACTGATTGTTAAAATATCTTTTTCTTGATCTGTTTCCATATGAATATAGATTGGTCTGATTTTTTTACGACCTTCAGGTTCACTTTTCTCTTCTAATACCCAATCGCCATAAACTAAGTTCCCTAATGCATAACCATCGTCCCCTGTCACTGGATCAACTCCAGTAACCATAGTGACTGGTTCAGCAATCGTTCCTTCTAACGGATTAGCGATAAATTCAATATCGTTAAAGCCAGAAGAACCTTCATTCTCAGGCAATGTAAACATTTTACTGATCTTGATTGCTGCTTCGATCGCACGGTTTTTACTGTTTGTATCCGTTGTTACTGTAACCAACGTTTGATCGTCTTGTTTCGTAATTTCAAACGTATGCTTGATCGCATCAGTGACATATCCTTCACCTGCATCAACTTCATACCAATAAAATTTACCTAACGGTAAGTTTCCAACCGCAGCTGTTAATTTTTCGTCGTCTACATCGATTACGACTTGATCACCGAAATCAACTTTATTTCCACCAATCACAGCACTAGTGACTTTTTCTCCTGCTAATAGCTCAGGATTAGGTATATCCGACCACTTAACTGGATCACCTTGTTTGTGTTTACTTGATCCTGTTGAATCATCATCATAAAACAGTTGGAATTTTGCTGTTTTTAAAACAGCTTTCCCATTTTGGTCAAGCCCAGTGTCTACATCTTCTTTTTGTAGCAAGTTTTGCCCTTTGATCTCTTGGTTCGTTCCTTTTGCTTCACCAAAAACAACTTCTGTATTTTGGTCTTTATAGGTCAGCTTAACCGTTTGTGGTTTAAAAGTGTTCGCAAAACCAGCTGAAGAACTGATTTCAGTGATCGTGTACTCACCTAGAGGAAGATCCTTCTTGATTGCTGTTCCTGTTTCATCTGTTGTAATGGTATATGTTTTTCCATCTGTTACAGATTTCAGCTCAAATTTATTGCCTTTCAAATTGTATTTTTCATTCCACATGTCAGCACCCGATTCTACGCCTGTTTTCTTAATGGTAATTTGTCCAGTAACGGCGATATTTTCAAGTTTCACAGGCGTGGTTTTTCCTGCTTGGACTTTAATTGTCGTATCAGGACGTACCGTTTGACCACTACTTGCCCAATTAGAGGATTTTTCTTTCAATGTATATTCCCCAACAGGCAAATACTTAGATTTTCCATTGCCGTTTTTATCTAATTTAATCGTATCAACAACTTTTCCTTGTTTGTTATACACGTCAAATGATAACGTGTCGAACGAATAGAATTTATTCCAATTATCTTTCCCATATTGAAGCGTTGACTTATCAATAGATAGATAACCACCGACTTGCCAACTCGGAATCACACCGAAAATACCTGTCACAATATCCGCATGGTTATTTAAACCATCTGTATATTTATAGCCGACAGTATTTTTGTTCCAACGTTTCAATACTAAATAAGAATTAGGGGAGAGCTGTGTTGTATCATTATTGATTGCTCCCCCAGGAGAAGAAACCATCCCATTTCCACTAATAGATAGTTTTGTATCAGGAGATAAAATATAACCTAACGCTCCTTCACCATCCATTGTAGCTAACTGTGAAGCATCGATATCACTCATTTTGATTGGCATCAATGTATCATCAGGTAAAGGTTGTCCTGTATTGTCAACCAAAATCACCGAATAATTTATATTATCCAAAAACATTAGTGAAGATCCATCAGAAGATCCACCGCCTTCAATGCCGCCACCTTCACCTTGACCTCCACCTTCAGTACCTCCTTCAGATAAAATACCCCATCCTAAAGTAAGCACACCGTTTTGACTTTTAGCTACCAATAAAGCTTCATCAAAGGCTGTTAGGGGCGAAGTTGAAGAACCAAATCCTTCAACTGATTTTAGAGTAACAACCATAGATAATGGTATTTCTTTTCCAGTGCTAATTTGAATAGCTGTACCTACATTCATAATTGTCGCAGCTTGTCCAACTTTTAAATTTATTCCTTTATCCGTTGGTAAATACCCATCACCACCAAAAATAGTAGTAGGCGCACTACCAAAACTTGATAAGTCTTTTCCGTTATACAAAACGGTATCAGTGCCCCATGTAACCTGCTTAATAACATGGCTTGGGGAACCAATTTCTTCAAATAAGTTTTGAGTCAATTCTTGGAACCATGGATCATCCATGTCATTTGTAGGGGCTTTTAAGACTGGCGCATTATTGATTTTTCCTATTTCAGTCACGCCACTAGGAATTGTAAATGCTTGTGCCTCTTGTAATAAGAGCTGACTAAATGGTGCCATAGGGATTAATGCATTAACACACAACACCCCAAACAAAACGGCACCAAGTAATCGTTTTTTCCATTTTTGAGTTTGTTCCTTTTTTTCCATTTTATTTCTCCAATCTTATAGTAGTTGTTCCGTCAACTTTTTAACCTGTTTATTGAGTTGGAGAACGTGTACTGTTCATTTCATCACCTTCAATCAAAAAAAGAAGCAACCAAATTAAAAACTTGGTTGCTTCTTCATCATCTATATTTCATTTTGGGGAAGTTATCGTAAATTAGACTATCCTTTATACCACGGGCTATTAGGATCTGTACTTGGATTGTAATCATTATTTTTAGCATCTTCATTTAATTGATCTTGATTCATTCCGCCTGTGCCTGCCACTGGTGGTTGAGTAGTGCCGTTGTTTCCACTAGTTCCGTTATCAGTTACAGGTGGTTGATAATTCCCTCCATCATTTCCTCCTGTGGCAGGTGGTGCGACATAGCCACCATTACCGCCATCATATGTTGGGGCAGGAGCTTGAGTTGCTGAGTTTTCTTCAGTAGTTCCTTGTTGAACCGTTGGGGCTACTGCTGTTTGAGTATTTTGTTGCGTTTGTGACTGTGCTTGTTGCGCTGTTTGATCGGCTGCTGCTTTTTCTGCTTCTTCTTTGGCTTTCTTATCAATGTCTTCCTTTACTTTCGCCAATTGTTCAAGCAATGCTTTTTTCGCTTTGTCATTTTTGATTTTGTCTGTCTCATTTTTAGCAGTGTCATAAAGCTTATTGTCTGTAGAAAGTACCTTGCCATCTTTGTAAACTTTCACAACTTCTGCTTTCGCAGTATCTATTTGATTAAGCTGCTTTTCAGCATTGGCAATCAATTCATTGATTGTTTTGTCGTACGTTTTTGTAGCCCCTTCTTTAAAGAAGGCTTTACTGACATTTTCAACCGTTTCTTTTTTTAGATCATCCACAATAGCTAAATCTTTTTTCACATCAGAACCATTGATTGCAACGCTTGTTTGTGTTTGTTGATACAATCCATTGATAGCAACAAGTGCTTCCATCGCCTTTTTAGCTTTTTTTATATTCGTATTGACCAGTTCAACTTTTTGGTCAAGGTCAGTATAGTCTTTTTTTGAGAGATTCTTTTCTTTTTTGATCGTTGTTTCTTTTGTTACTTTTTTCTGTAAATCATTGATTTGTTTGGTTTTGATTCCTTTTTCTAAAAAATCAGTATCTTTCTTATCATACAAAGCATTGATTTCTGTATTCAAGCTATCCAATTTTTCAGTTGTTGCTTTCACTTCTTGTTTTGCTTCAGCAGCCTTTACACTTGATTGATTTTGTACATAGGCATAGGTTCCGCCTACTCCTAATAAAACAACGGCTGCAATGAGTCCCATTTGTTTTTTGGTTACTTTTTTCATTGTACTTCCTCCATCACACGTTTTTTTGTGTATCCTTTATTTTTTCGCCAATCAAGTAAGGTATTTTTTGTAACGTCAAACTCTTTGGCTATTTCATTGAGTGTGTAGCCATACCCGACTAACACCAAATATTTTTGTTCATCGATTTTATCAGGATTATTTTTCATTCCTTGTTGAAAAATTTCTCTTCCTAATGTTGTGATTTGCCTATACCGTTCAGTTTCAGGTTTCTTATACCAATCTGGATCTAAATCCAGTAAACGAAGCAATTCATTCCATTTAAGGTCTTTCTGTGCTTGAAATGTCATTTTCCCACCACTTTTCTATTCTTGACTAAGAAACAAGAGAGTCAGTAGGTACGAAGCATTTTCCTTATGACTCAAGAGTAAGTTATTACTCACATTTTATCAAGTGTTTTCTAGATCAATGCCTGATCTACAGCTAATATTTTTGCGGTTTTATTATTTTGAGCTAAATCAAACAAACAATCTTTTATAGTGAGTGCTGCATTTGTCAACCCACGTTCTATCGTAGGCATTTCTTCTGTCGTTGTTCCTGCAAAGGATTCTAAAAATTCTGAGTCACTCACTACCTCAAATGAAACACCGTCTTGAATGTCTGAAACTGTTGTTTGATAGGCGACAACCGCTTCATCTGGTTCAGTAGCAATGACCCATGCTTCCATTGCTATTTTAGTATGCCAAAAAGAAGAAACATATCCATCTTCGTCCTCATCGTTAGGATCAATACATAAGACTTCTTCTTTCAATGTAGTCGAGTCATCTTCAAATTCTTCAAAAACTTCTTCTGGCACATCAATTTCAACAAGTTCGATTGTATCATCCTCATATGCTTCTTCGTCATACCAAGCATCTTTTTGTTTATCATAGTCCTGTTTAGCTTTGTTTAGATCTGTTGTCCAGTAAGTTGTTGAAAAATCAGAATCCCTATAACATTCAACTCTGTATAGTTTCATTATTTATTCCTCATTTCTTTTTTTAAACAGCCAATAGTATATCCAACAGTATTCACAAATGTAACAAGTATCATTCCCCAACCAAAACATTCTAAATTATCGTTAGACGAGCAGGTACCTATAATACTAAGAACACCGCCAATGAGTGATAAAACACAGTTGCTAATGATCATTTTTTTGTTCCTCCTCATTGATCTTTTTAAAGGTAAATACTTGCTCGATTGGCACTTCAAAAACCTCAGCAATGTCATGCGCCAATAAAAGTGACGGATTATAACGGTTTCGTTCTAATTGAACAATTGTTACTCTCGAAACTCCTACTTTATCGGCTAATTCTTGTTGAGTCATACGTTTTCTTGCTCTCCACACGTGGATACTGGACTCAAAGCTGCTATTCTTTTTCTTCGGCATAAAGTTCCAACTCCTCATTTAGTAAATTCAATTCTTCCTGTGCTTTTTTTATCGCTCGTTTATCTTTTTCAATTCGTTCTATTAATTCCTTTAGCTCAATGACTAAATAACGATCTGAAAATACGTAAGAAGTAAACTTTACTACCTCAACAATTACTTCAACTATCGCTAGGCTAATGATTTCTAAAATCAATAACCACAAGAAGAGTACAATTAAAGTAAAAATTACATTTCCAAACAAAGAAAGATATGTAGCAGGCACCATCATATGTACAATATCTGGTTGTTCAAACCCAGAATCGTAAATCGTTTTCCCCAAAAGGGCGAATAATGGAACTACAGCTAGAAGTGGAATCATGTACCATTTTGTTCTCAAAACAAGTTTGCTTCGATCAAAATACCCTAAAAATGGTAACTTTTTTAGGAGGTTTGCTCTTTTTTCTAGATAAAGAACCTTTTTTGTTTTCCTATCAAGAAGCTTTAAGAGGTTTTTCTTTTTTAGCTTATACTCTGCATAATCTATTGATTCTTTTATTGATTCAGCCATTTTTTCGCTCCTAACTCTTGTGTGTATTAATTGATATGACTTGATTTTTTTTACGACTACTTGCAAGTAGGTTTTTCTTCCAAAGCTCGTTCACAATCACTCTATTTTGGTGTTCAGAAAATTTTGTTGTGTCAATAATAAACATTTTTTTGTCTCTGTTTTCTTTAAAAAGTTGACGAATAAAACGTCTAATTCTAAATTTTTTCATTTTTATACCCCTTCCATTGTCATTGCTTCAACATTACAAGTTTTGTAGCTGCTTATTCCATCCGCATCTACGATCGTAAAATGATCTACTTGAAAAGTCATTATCACATTTTTTATATACTCTCTGTCTGTTTGTACCTCATCCATATTATGATCAAAACTTTCTCCACTAGTTAGATAGATTGAGAAAACCTCTCCTTGAGTCATATTGCTGTCACCCACAGTCTCTGTTCTATAGTTAGTTTTGCAATACTCCTCACTGGAAATCAATTTACAGTTGTTCTCTTGAGTAATTCTTTTAATACACTTTTTGTATCTTAGTGGAAATCTCCAGTGCTCTCTGATTGATCCTGTCGATCCATAAGCGAAAATATCTATCGCCTTAGAGAAAATATGCTCCTCATAAACAAGGATACGATCTGTTGAACAATTAATTAGAGTAAGAACTTTTTGTTTTTTTCTTTTTCCAACTGGTTTCAATAAAGTAAGCAGAAAAAATACAATAACAGAACTTACTATTAGAATAGCAATTGGTACTCCAAAAATTTGCCCCTGTTCTTCGTTTTTTATCTCTTTTCCAAACACTGGCTCAGAAACAACTTGCTGAGTATTTCTTGGATTTAACAGAATGTAATTCTCATTGTCACTTTGTTCAACATTCACATTTCTCACTCCCACGCTTCTTTGATTTCTCTTGCACTATGTTACAGTTCAGCAATCAGATTCTTTTTTCATTAAGTTACGTTACCAATTTTATTGATAACGTAACAGCTGTACGTGATTCTGCTCTTTTTAACAAGTTGACATCCTCTTCAGCCAAACGATCATGCCAATATTCTTTAGCTTTTTTAGGATTACTGGTAAACAGAGGTTGTCTTTTATCTATTTTCCATTCTTGAAAATAGACTATTTTAAAACTACTCGTAGTTTTATCAAACAAACGAAACTCTATTTTCATATGCTCTCTCCTTAAATAATCGCTTTTTAAAGGACAGCTAGCTTTTACTCCATTGATCCAAAAGCTAGTATTGAAGCAAAGAAAGTAAGCAGCATGGATAGGCCTTTATCTTTATGCAAAAAATCTATGAAATTCAGTTGTCGAATACTTTCTTTTACATTCTCAAACATGTATCCAATAATTGGAAGATTGACCGACTGTAAAAAAGTCACTTTTATGAGTAGAAATATGCCAAAAAGCAACACTATCTCATAAATAACAAATAAAAATAGAAACTCGATCAACGACTTTTTCCATTCGTTTTTATTATCATTCATTCATGCACTCCCTCCTATCCAAAAGCTTCTTTTACTTCTCGTGCCTGGTGCAACACTTCAGCAATCAGATCCTTTTCATGATACTGACGATTGTTTTCTGCTTTTTACATTCTTCTCATTTCTTCCAATGGTCACCAACAGAAATTGCTTCATATTCAGACGGAGTAACAGATACCCACTCTGATATATGTTCATTTTCGACTGTGCCGTCAATCAACAAACGATAACTAGCCGAATAAGTTTGTGGAATGACAGTCATTGTTTCACCAATCATCATTGGAACAGCCGTTATATACGCTGGTGAATAGTCTTTTTTCTGAACAATTCCTTCTGTTAATCGTGTGGAACAACCACTTAATAACAGACCGAGACACAACAGAACAGAGAATAGACAACTTTTTATGTTCATTTTCAGCCCTCTCTTTTTATCAACTTTCTTTAGTTTCTTCATTTTTTTCATCCCCACGCTTCTTTTACTGTTCGTTCATTTTTCAGCAGTTCCGCAATCAGATCCTTTTCATGATACTGACGATTATTTCCCGCTTTCTTACGTTCCTCTCGTTTTTTAGCAAGTAGGAATGCCAAATCTTGATCCATTTGATCGGTGAATGTTATAGACTTTCGAGTTTTTGAAGTCATGGTGTTCACTCCTTCGGGTGCTGCACCCATTTCACTTGGGTACAGCACCTAAAATTCATTAGCCTTCTCTTATTTACTAATTTTTATCTTTGTTACGCAATAGTGTTACTGTCGCAGGGTTTAAGCATCCGTTCACCCCAAACTCTCGGAAACGACATACGAACCTCTCGTACGCCTGAGCAAGTTATTGATCCTTAGATCAATCTCTCCGTGTATTGTGACATTTTTACTGTTGTAGTTCTAACCCCTGTCCCTTAGTAGTCACGCTGATAAACAGGGCGGTCATTGCACACCGACATATAAGTCTCGTCTTCTTTCGTTCTTCCTTAGTTTTCCATCCTATCGGTTAAAAATAGGTATTGTCCTGCTTCCTCTACCTAGATAACTAAGAATCAAGCAATAATATAATCCTTCATTGCAGCTTGTTCTAGTTACCCTCTCAACCTAAGTTCATAAGCTTTCGAGTTTGCTCTAAAAAAGTTTGAAATTGCCTGAAACATGTGTTGCTAATTCGTTCGTTTTAAATTAGCAAATAAGAAAAGGCTAATTTTCTATCTGATTAAGTTTGTTGCAGTTGCTTTTTTTCTTGTCGCAATCGTTCCTTTTCGTCCTCCTCTTTTTTGGCTTTCTCTATTCGTTGCTGCGCTCGTCTTTTTACAACATCTGGTTGGTTGTCTTCATCCATCAGCTGATAAACAGCTTTTGCTAATCGAGCTCCCTGAATCACTTCGCCCATTCCCTTACCTGTTTTTCTTAAAGGCAGTAATCTTTTTTGGTTACTTTTATAGTTTCCTGCTCTTCTGGCGATCAACACTCCTTTATTTTTTTGAGAGTAGACACGTTCAATCTCATTATAGATATCCATGATCTCAACTTGATTGGATTCAATAATGTGTCGGCAACCCTCTATGTATTCAATAGCTTGTTGGAACACTCTATTGTCTTGAATAATAAATTCTCTTTTTCCTCGCCCTTTCCCTTTTTGAAAAAGAACTATTCTTTTTCCGTATTTCAACACTTCTTCTGGTGTCATATTCGTTGTTGGCATAGCTGTTTCTCCTTTCTTGAATGAATTTCTTAATAGATTTGACAGGTTAGCGGAAAACAAAAAAAGAGGGGGAGAATACGCTGAACTGCGTACTCTCCCCCTCCTGAAATAGCTATTTACTACGTTTAAACTACAACGATTCCAAGAAAAAAGGATTTTATCAGGTCTCTAGGGGAGTTGATAATATCATGAGTATTGAATTAATACTGTATTTTTCCTTTGAAAATTGTTATAATACAAACGTTGTAGCAACAGCTACAACAAAAGGAGCCGAGACCGTTCAAGCCTGCTAAAGCTTATTGAACTGTCGTATCTTCCTCTAGGGTTGGTAGCCCTATGGAGACGGTTCTTTTTTGTTTTCCGCTAACCTCTCACTCCTAACCCTTATTAGATATTAGGAACAAGACAATTAGCATTTTTTATTTTCAATGTCTATTTAATCTTTTTATCATAATTCATTACGCTTAGAAGATACCACAGACAAATTGATAATACAAGTCATTTTGTAAAACAGGTTTTTCAAATTAACCTAAAAGGTTTGGGAAAATTGGAGCCATTGTAAGAACACAAATGATTACAGTACCTAAAATATTCTTATGTTTTTTCATTATTTTGTCCTCCTTCCTTGCTTATAAAGTAATTATATATGACTTTCAATAAGAAAAACAGAATATTTTTACGAGGTTGGCAGATTTGACAACCTTTTTGGCATTTATTTTTCAAACACCCCCTAAAATGTAAGAAATATTCCTATTTGGTTGTCTGAAATGACAACTAGTTTTTGCCTATTAAAATATCATATTGAGAAAATCCTTGGTTTTTTTTGCCGTCCACGAGATTCTGAACCTCTTTATCCATCAAAGCTGCCGAACCTTCATCACCTATCAAATCGATAGCATTGATCACCGCAGTAACTTTTTTAAATCCTTCAGTATCATTCTTGACTATATATAAATAAAGATTGTGCAAATAAGTAAATTGGGCTAAATAGTAATAACTATCTGCATACAAGAATTTGTGCTTTTCAGCAACTTTTAACAGCTCTTTAACTTTCTTGTATTCTTTGTTGAAAAACAGTGGTGTGATTGAATTCAATAAAATATTACACAGGTGACGTTTAATTTCTGACGATAGTATTCTATGAGGATCAATCGGAAAAATCACTGAGGTTACTTTCATGATCTCGTCTGGCTGAAGGTCATTAACAACTTGAGCTATGAGTTTGTAATCTTCCTCAAAAATGACTTTTTGATTTATTCTGTAAAATCTTTCCAAAATGAAACGCTGTTCTTTTGGTGTAATTGGGGCGATTTTATAAGGATATTTTTTGTGAAAATTAGCTTTAATATCGAAATAAACAGTCATTTCATCTATTTCCAGTTTAGGAAACTGATTTGAAAGAAAGTTGTAAAGTGTAAATATTTCTTTCAGAGCTTTTTTAGAAGGAAGTTCAGCTATTAAAGTTTGATATTGTCTTCGTGTGGTCTTCTCTAGGTTAGGTTCTAGGTACATTGCCATAAAGTCACTAAACGAAACTTTCAAATTTGATAAGATTTTCAGTAAACTGTTGAAATCTATCGTTTTATGTCCGTTTTCAAACTTTGAATAAGCCGCTTTATCTAACACATCTTCTCTAGCATCAGCTTGTGTCAGCCCAGTATCTTGTCTAACTTGTTTAACAAGACGGCTTAATACTTTTTTATCCAAAATATCACTCCTTTCAAGAATAGAGATAGCTTTTTTAATGACGAATATGTATTTCTATATTTCAATTATAATATCATATTACGAATATAGCAAGCTTAATTTACGTTATTTTGAAAGTTTTTATATTTTTAATGTAAATGTCATATTTATTTAGCTTATCTTGTGTTAAAATAAATTACACACACAAATATATGGAAAGGAGTATTTTTCTATGTCTATTGGTGCAAATATAAAATATTTGAGAAAACAGCATAAGTTGAAACAGGTTGAACTTGCTGAGCTAATGAACGTTAACGGCCCAAACATTTCTAACTGGGAATCAAACCGAATTGAACCTCCATTATCAAAAATGAGGGCTTTGTCTGACTATTTTAACGTTTCTCTTGATCTATTAGCATACGGAGAGCCGAAAGACTTCAATGTGCAAAATTACTACGGTATTAAAGACTATGGAATAGAAGCTCGAAAAGTCTTTCAATCTCTCGATTCTGAGGAACAGGACAAACTACTACGATCCATGTATGAAGCTAGAATTCAACACAACCGTAAAAATCGCAGAGAAACAGCTTTTACTCAGCAACAACAGGCGGCCACTTTACTATTTAGCGAAAATATTGTTTTAAAAGAGTTCGGAAAATACATTCAACGCTACTTAGAAACCTATGACGAAATACATGATCCAGTAACAAGACAATTACTGATCGATACAACCATGTATCTCTCTGAAGGAAAAGAGCAATCGAACGATTTTGTAACGCTACTTAGAGACATTACAGAGAAAATCTTTGCTGTAAGTGCTTTGCAGTTTGCTTATGATAAAGACAATTTAACGATTGAAAAAATGAGTAAACAATTTCGGCTTGATCCTGATTTTATAGAATATGCATTAAAATATTATGCAGATACTAAAGGGGCTATATTTGAATACAAGAATTTGATTATAAATTTATCCGCCTTGATCATAGCTGACGAAGAATCCATAAAAAACACGAAAATAAGCATACTCCCAAAATAATAAGGAGTATGCTTTTTCTATGTATTGATTCTACTGTCTATGGTATTTCTAGCTTAATTGATTTTATGAAAAACTGATTCAAGTTCTTCTCCCAATGCATCAGAGATAAGCTTAGCTAAGCCAAACGTTGGCATATAACGATATTCTTCAATCGCTTTTACTGTTTGCTCTGCTAAAGGCGTTGCTTTACCGAAACGTTCCTTTGAGATTCTTTCTACAGTTTGAGCCAATTCTTTTTGAGAGATTCCTTTTGCATCACGCAAAAACTTTACCTGATTTGTAGCCTTTCTTTTTTTGAATAATCGAAACATTTATCCACCTCACTTTACAAATATAGCTCGTTTATCGTAGCATATTTATCAAATTTGTAAAGTGATTTATCCCAAACAAACCGCTCTACGAAGCCATTTTAAGCTAATATCACCTATGATTGTGAATCATTGTGTTAAAACGAACAAACTAGGAGTATGCATAAGAGAACGAATTGTCGTCGGAACGCTTGTTATGTTTCAGTTTCCCAACAAATTAATAACTTATAGGATCAATGATCGTAATCACTGTTTCTCTGGATCTAACCAATTATGCAGGGTTACTTGAGGGATCGATTCAATCGTGTCAGGATCAGTTATATCTGCTTCACGAACACGTAAACCTGCATTAGCAAGTTTCATTTCCAACCCTTTTAAGAAATAAGCTTTATAGTCCGTTAGACCGTTAGAGAGAGCTTCTTTTTCATTGGCTCTAATTTGTGCATTTACTATGTCCGAAACTTGTTGATCAATCACTGGCAGCAATGCTAAAAACTCAATAATTTCTAAACAATCTGTTTCTGATAATCCTGCAATAAGTAAAGACATTGCTAATGGTTTTAAGTGTTCTTTGTCTTTGAGGTACGCAGCAAGTAATACTTTTGGTTCAATGTCTTTAGTGTTTTGATCAGAGAGTTCTTCCGTGTATTTTGAGGACGTCTTTTTATTTAATTTATCATCATCGTCGGTTGAAAAAGAAAGGGAACGTAGAGACCTTTCTTCTTTTTCTATATCTCTTTTATAGTCAATCTCTTTTATAGTTAATTTATTAGTTGTTGATTTTGAACTGTCCATTTTGGACTGTTCAAAATCAACAGTCCAAAAAAAGCCGTCATTTTGCAATTCTTGTTTGATTTTTTCTATATCTGAACCTGTAAAGGGTTCGACACTGTATATATATTGATATACATATCGTTTTCCCTCACGCTTTTTAAATTCAATTAAATAATTGTTATTAACCAATTCTTTCCAGATTCTTTGTACAGCTGTCCGTTTATTATGTTTAAAACGTGTATATAATTCAGTTTTATATAATTTCCAAGATTCAGGATAACTTTGAAGGTGACACAAGAGTCCAATAGCTTCTAAACTTAGTTCATTATTTTGTAACAAGTCTCTAGGAATTGACTCATATCCTTTATTTTTTCTATATGAACGAATATTTCCATTTTCCATAATTATTCTCCGTTTCCATGTAAATGATTTTATTTATAAAAATCAACTTTAGTTTACCTTAGTTTTATCTTAGTTGCAAACGTTGATATATAAAGGTTTGTCACCATTTCACAATATTATAATATTAAATAATTACAATACTATGATACTACAATATTGTAGTATTGTAAAGTTGATATAAAGAACAGCTACATTACAATATTTTGTACAAAAAAAAGAACTATAATATTGTAATATAATAGTTCTTTAGTATTGTAGTACGACGATACTGTAGTACTGTAATGTACTGTTAAATTTTATTTTGTTTCTTTGCCATTTCATAACCTTGAACCAGATATTCTTCAGGTATGATTCTCAATATTGCTTCTTCAATAATATCAGGCTTACTCTTGTTAGGTTCACCAATCGAAGTCCAATATTTTAAAGCATTAAATAATATTGGGTTTACTCTATAACTGTCCTGACTCCGTTTACTATTTCCTTGTTGAATAATAATCTTCTCTATGCTTTTCTTGTTTAATACTTCAGGTTCAAGTTTAGGCTCAGGTTTAATAGTAGTATCTTTTTTACTATCTTCTTTATTTAACCCACTAATAAGAGAGTCTAAAGCCTGCCTGCTACGATCCTTTCCTTGTGCCATATTTATTCACCAACCATTCTTAAATATTCTTCTGTAAATGAAATATAATCTTCTTCGGCAGTTGAAGATTTCGAAAAAGAAATTAGATCTTGACCAGCTGCTTGTGATTCATCAACAATAACAGTGGAACGGATATAGCTGTCAAAGATAGGTGCTTTTATATATGCTGCAATTTGTTCAGCAGATTCTTTCATTTCTTTATAAATATTAATACGATCATTGTAGCCAGTGATCAAAATTCCACGAATAGTAAGTTCCTCATTAGTAAATTCTTGCACAGTTTCAATTGTTTCGTTCAATTTTATAAAACCTTTTAAGCTAAATATTGACGGTTTTATAGGAATAATTATTTCATTGCTAGCTGTAAACGCGTTCACTGTTAGCATTCCTAGGGAAGGTGGGGCATCTAAAATAATGTAATCATATTCACTTATTACAGGTTCAAGAGCTTTTTTTAGTCTATGTTCGGAACCAACTTGTGTAAACTCTCGTTCCGCAGCTGCAAGAGCTATATCAGAGCCTAAAACATCAATATTTTCAGCATAATTCTGAATAGTTTCTTTTGCTGTTGTTTCCCCCTTAAGTACTTCATAGATAGTGTTCTTGTCGTTAACATCAATGTTCAAGTTATCTGTTAGGTTTCCTTGAGGGTCAATATCTACTAAGAGAACCTTTTTAGAGTAGACATAAGCAAGAGTAGCTCCCAGATTTACAGTAGTTGTAGTTTTTCCTACGCCGCCTTTTTGATTGGCGACGGATAGAATTGTTGCTGCACCATTTTTGTCCATTATTAAATAACCTCCTGAAATATTTTTTCTATTTCATTATATCACAGTATCACAATATTGCAATACTGTAGTACTATAATACTTAAATATGATAGTACTAAAATATAGTAATACTACAAAATCGTAGTATTGTAATATGTTGACGTGAGTATATTGCAATAATTAAAAATAGCATTGTAGTACTATTGTATTGTAGTATTGTAATACAATAGTACTGTAATACTACAATATCGAAGTATTGTTATTTGAAGAATCCGTATAATCTGATTTCAGTTTTACAAAAACAGAATAGGAAAACAATAGAGAACTATTAATTCAAATTTACAGTATTACAGTATCGTGATACTACAATACTGTAAAATTAGGTTTAAGTTTTTAAGCAAAGTAGAAAACCACCTTGAATGTAGACAAGGTGGTTTTATGGTGTGGTGAACAGTAACGTTACAACTATTGTAGATATAAAAAAAGTTAACAATCTTTTGTTTTTTATCCATCGATACGTTTTTTAGTGCGTCTGTGATCGTGAAGGTGTTGCTTGTAATCATCCTGCAACAGTAACAGATCAGAATAGACTACATCCATAGATCTACTTGCAGCTAATGAGAGAGAATAGATAAAAGAAGCAGGTAGGTTCTCTACAGATCGATTGCGAGTGATCCATGTAGCCACTGTAGATTGAGGATAGCCGTGTAGTTCACAGAATTGTTCCACAGTAACCCCTAGTTGCTTGATAATGAATGTATTGATAGGGTGTGGATATACGTAGGTATTAGTTTTCATGGTGGGAGTCTCCTTTAATTAGCCATATTATTGCAATTGCAATAATATGATTTGCTTAAATTATAGCACTACATGCCAGGGGAGAACAAGCATGAAACTCCTAATGTATGCACCTTGTGGCAATGAAAAAACTTTTATGCTATAATGAAAAAAAGAGAAAGACATGCGCTAACATATCTTTCTCCAGTAGAACCGTTTAAGACGGCAGCATAATTTTAAATCATGTAAAAATGATCGCTAACTTGCCAAAGTTAATGAGCGGTCATTTTTTTTTGTCATTTCTAAGCATATCTACAATCAATTTAATCAAAGCAATAGTAAACATACCAAAGCTTAGGATCAATTGAATTGTTTCTAATGCGGACAAAAGGCTTCTCCTTTCAATAGATTCAGTACACACAATCATATGCACCACCTCCTAAAGAGCGCCACCGTCATAACTTTTCTACATTGATTAGTATATCACACTTGATATTTTTCTTTTTACTTTTTTCTAAAGACTAATCAATTTTAAATCTCATGCACGCAGTCGCCTATCCTTTTGATTAGTATTTGATTCAAGTTAATGTAACTGGCTCAATAATTGAAAGTTGTCTTACACCACTCAGTATCTTTAACGGGATTTTCCCATTGCTCCGACCATGATTCTTCTCCCAAGAGGCAGGTGAAATAAATAATTCTACAAGCTTATCATGTGGCACTATCATCCAATCTTCCAATGGTTTGTTATCATCTTTCGGGAAAGCCATATAAATGTCTTTACCAAAGTATTTCCGTTCCACTGATATTCTTCCTTTTAACTGAATTTTTAGAACATGGTTTGTTTTACAGTGAACTGCTATAAAATCGGCACCTTGATCATCAACTGGTAACCAAGAACACATATAACCATAATCAACTAATACTGACGAAAGCTTCAGAAAATTTCTATGTTCTCTAAATGTAGGTGACATTTCATTAAAATTTAGTTTTTCCACGACGATACCTCATTTCTATTATTATTTAGCTTATCAACAAACTTATAGTTTTATGAAATTTTTTCAGGTGTAAGCTTTCTATAAAGATAGAAACTATCTCTAACTAATCGATCAGGGCAAATTTCATTTGCGATTATCTCCATAGTTGGGCCCACATAACCGATCAATCTCACGTCTTTATAATTCAAATCTGCTACAAGCAAACGAACAATATCTCGTATATCTATTACCGATCCTTCAGTAACATAATATTGATCAATAATAATGATAACATCATCAATTAGCTGCTTGTTCTGTAGACTCATAGGTCTTTTTCTTGAAAGTTCTCTTGCTTTTCTTTCTTGAGTAACACGCTTTTGTTCCTTAATGATTAGCTGTTTTTTAAAATCATCGATCGCTGTTTTTATATTCCAATAATCATTCCATCCAAGAGGTAAGTTTACACCACTAAATGCACTAACTGTTTCTTTAAGCCTATTTGATAATTCTAGTAATTCTAATGAATAATCGATCAAAAAAATTGAAATATCGCTTTGAAACCCATGTTCCTTGTACACCTCTACTAAAATGCCATCTAAGTGTCGATCTATCTCTTGTAACCCTTCTTTGACATTTTTAGCTATATTTATAGGAATATTTGTATGTTCAGAAAAGTGCTGAAGACTAAGTCCTATTTGTTCGCCAGTGTGTTTTGATTTCAGTATATATTGATACTTTACTTCTTTCCCGCAAGCACAATATAATCGATCGGACTTAGGAATATTCTTATTTTGATAGAATGAACTTTCATTATAGTCTACAAATTCCCACTCATCGTCTTTAGAAAAGATTTCATTCAAAAACATAGACTGGATATCACGCTTTTTATGGTCAAAAAGAACTACTACTTGTTCTTTTGACATAGTTTTGAGAATTGCGTTTCTTTGGTCTTCTGTTAAAAAATTCATGTATAGCACCTCACTATGAATACCGTTAAGTTACTCCTATCAATCTTCGTTTTTTATTTTCCCTGCTATATAAAGAAATGAAGATAACAGTACAGTGCCATTCATTACGACTAACATAATAAGGCTCCTATGTCAATACTCCGAACAAAAAAAGGCGAAAGAATTGCTTAATGCTCATTAAAAATAATAAATAAAAGAGACGTGTGAACCAATGCCTCTAAATTAGACGGCACATTTCTCTACTGATCAAAAGAAGACGCACTTAAATAACCCCTTCAATCGTCTTTTTTTGAAAAAAGGGGACGTTACTAAGCAACAAGAGAAATTCGATCTGTATTGTACCAACGAATGTAACTGTCAATGCCAACGATGGCTTCCTCAAGTGTTTTAAAGGATTGGAAATTCACATATTCGCGTTTCAAAATAGAGTGGAAGCTCTCTATTCTTGCGTTGTCCCCTGGACAACCTTTTCTTGAATAAGAATGCTTTATTTTTTTATTCGTTAATGTCTGATTAAATAAGTCGCTTGTGTATTGGCTTCCCATGTCGCTGTGTACTATTTCTATTCCTTGTGCCTGTAAATTTACTTTTTCTAGCACGCTTGTTGCTAATTCTTTCGTCATGTGGGCACCAACTTTATGAGCAATAACCCGACGGGTTTCTGGATGATAGAGACTGGCTAAATACGCCCACTTTCCTCTCACTGGAATATACGTGATATCCGTTAAAAGAACCTTAGACCAATCACTCTTTTTTCTGATTAGATTAGGTAATTGAGCGACTTCAGTATAAGATTTAGGTTTTTTCATTTTCTTTATCATCCGAGAGTGAATCCCTAATTCACGCATTAAACGATAAATTAGGTAACGACTGACAGGGATATTCAGTTCTTCTTTAAAATATTTTGTCATTCTTGGATATCCATACATCGGATAGGCTAACCAGGATTTCAATACCTTTTCTTTTATCTGTTGGCGTCTGCGCATTCGATCGCTAGGCATCCAGTTTAAATACGCATAATAGGTGGTTCTTGGGATTTTAAGAACCCTTAAAATACGAGTAATGCGGTGCTTTGCTTCTAAATTGACACGAACGACTCGTAAGACAGTCGCTCGTCCTTTGGCCATCAACTCTTTGCCAAAAGCACCGCCGCTCGCTTTAAAATAGCATTTTCTTCTTTCAAGCGTTTATTTTCTTTTAGCAATTCTTGCTCTTTTATTGAAAGAACATTTCGATCCAATGGATCTGCCTGCCGTATCCATTTCGTAAGTGTAGAGACACTTACATTGTATTCTTTCGATAGTGAGTTCGCAGACCGACCGGTCTGACTTAATGAAATCATGGATTCTCTAAACTCTTTTGAATATCTTGTAGCTGTGTTTTTTGTCTGCATAATAAAAACTCCTTTAATAGATTATAGCGAACAACTTGTCCGTATTTCTAGTATAGGAGCCTTTTAACCCCTACCGTAAAATTTCGTTCCATTGTTCCGAGAGAAAACCTCTGTAAAATGAGTAAGTTCTCATAATTAAATTTAGAAACGTTGATTTTATAGGGTTTACAAATTCATGTAAGAAATCTTAGAGTAAAATTTCGTTCCATTGATACGTGAACCCCAATTATTAAATTTTTTATAATTCTCTTTTAATTGGTAAATAATTGTATCCATACTTTCTGTCCTTCCTATCGTTTTTGATAATCTCTCCTTGTGCATCCCATGCACAAGTGTAACTTTCATTATTCTTAAAGTACGTCACCATGTCTGAAGCAACAGGAACAAATCTAAACCAGTCAATATCAAATGTATTCATTTCATACTCTTTTCCATCTGAAGTAAAATGAATATATTGTTCTTCCTCGATCATATCCTCCACTAACTTCAATGAAGTGATACGTTCATACACATACTTTACTTGAACATCGTCCTCATCATAATCTTCCATCATAATACATAAAGCTTTTTCCATAATATTACCTCCTTCAGTTCTAATTCTTTTTCAAATTGACAATACGGCTGTATTCATTTAACATTAAAAGTAAGGAAACATTCTTTTTTGTCAAAAACGAGCGTTATTGATAATTTACCTAATTAATGATTCAATGAATATGAAATACTGATATTACTGAAAGTTGTCCTAGTTTTGGGGCAACTTATTTATTTTGCCAAAAACGGACGTATTTGACAATCGCTAGAATGGTTAACTCAGATAACTACTCACTTTAAATCTTGAAATGCTCTTAGAATCCCTCTGTCATTAACGTAGTTTTATGACATATAGATTTAGTTATAAGTTTTGGTACTTTCTTCTTCTTTTTTCTCTGTAAAGAGACGCTTCGCTTATTCCAGTTTTACGTGAGACATTTTTTGTGGTGTCTGTCTTCAGCAATTCCATTGCTAGATCCAATTGATCCTTGCTGAATTTTTTTGGCCGTCCTTCTCGAAAATCAGGATTTAATTTAGCAATCGCCTTACCTTCTTGTGTGCGTTCTACAATCATATCTCGTTCAAATTCTGCAAATGCCGAAAAAATTGTAAATGTCAGTCTTCCAGTTGGTGTGTTCTCGATTATACCCATATTCAAAATATGAACTTTAATTCCTCTTTTGAAAAGATTTTGAACAGTCTCTAATCCTTGAACAGTTGATCGAGCGAAACGATCTAATTTTGTGACGACTAAGGTGTCACCTTCAGATAATTCTTTAAGCAGCATTTGAAATTCTTTTCGATCGATTTTTGTTCCTGTGAATTTTTCAGTGTAGATTTTTTCGCAACCGGCTTTTTTCAAAGCAACAATTTGAGATTCTAAATCTTGTCCCCAGGTACTCACTCTTGCGTAACCAAAAATCACAATTTTTGCCCCATTTCTTACCTTATTTATGATAGTAAGATATGACAGTCTTACAAACCCTATTTTATCACACCATACAAACACTATCAATACTTTTAAGTTTTGATAGTAACTATTGAGAAAAAAACGAGTAAAAAAGTTTACTCGTTTAAATCAATTCCTATTTTAAAGTAATTTCTCGATTTCCTCTTCTGATATTTCAATATCTCGTAAACGTTTATCCATATTTTCAAATCTCTGTTTCAGGATCTCTCTTACCTTGATAATTTTATCAAAATCATTATCACCGTAAGAAGGCGCCTGTCTTCCCTTGACATATCCATCGCCAACCATTTGAACCTTAAAAACTGCATTCGGATTGTCTAATTCAAATCCGTATGAAACTTTAAAGAAAATACCTTCTGCATGATTAGCGCGATCCGCTGCTATCGTTGTTGTTACTACTGGTTCAAAAACACGTTTTCTTCCCATCTTTAACACCTCCTTATAATGTACCTATATAGTGCTTATAGGTACATTATAAGGTTTTTCTCAAAAATTGTCAACTCTTTTCTAAAAAAAATACTTTATATCAAAAACCAATGTTTTTGGCAAAGTTATTTTTTTACACTTATTCTTGACTCAAAGAAAGTGATCACGTAGCAGCTGCTGAAGATATTTTTTACCTATACTCAAATTTTACAAATTTAGTTCAGATCCGGAAGTATTGCAACAAATCCAAATACTACATAATCTTCTTTTTGTTCAAAGTCAGTAATGTAAATGATTTCTACAGTTAATATTCTTCCTGTGTATCTTCCATTTTCAAATTCTCTCAAATTTACGATATCATCGACTTTGAAATTCCTATCATTTCTCCTAATTTCAAAATTTTTCAAGCCTTGAAGAACATCTTTAAAATATTCTGGCCCAATCTTTAAATCGTGATCAGCTTTGTTCTCTAGACATGAACTACAAAGATTATCAGTTATCCAGTAGCAACCTCCTACACAAGCATTATTCTGTGTACAGCCACATTCAACACACTTTCTTGTATCTTCATCAAAAATGGATTCCATTAGATACATTCTCCTTTTCTGTTTGTCCTAAAAACCGTCATTTTTTATTGAAATAGCTTTTCAATGCATTTTCTACTGTACTTTGTCCTAATTCCTCTATTAATATTGAATGAATACTAGAGATCGATTCCAGTTCTTTTGCTTCATGTGCTAACTGATCAAAATATTTCATAGGATCTTCAATTTCAGTAAAGCAAACTTGTTTGAGTTTGTCTGATAATAACATATTCAAATCTTCCCTTTCTTAAAACCGTCATTTTTATTTTAACTAACTACTTCTTTCAAAGTTTCAATAACATCATCTAAAGAGTTAAGGGAATCTTCAAATTCACTGATCGCATCTTCAGATTTTTCATAGTTTGTTGATCCTTGTAAATTATCAGGGATATTTTCAAAATAATCCTCTTCTTCTTCTTTCAGTTTTTCAAGCTCTTCATATTGAGCTTTGAGTATTTCTAAACTCACAGTTATTGCTTTCCTCCTTGTTGCATTCACTTTTTTATCTCCTTTCTCAAAAACCGTCATTTAAAATTGCTAATTTTGTTGCTCTTGATCCATTACAACAAGCATTTGTCTAGTCAAACGGAGTAAGTCCCCTTCTTCGCTGTTTGGCCAATCATATGATCCATCGATCTTCATGTAGGCGTGTCTCATTCTTTCTACTAAATTATCTCGATACCATTTTGCATCACCGTGTATTTCAGGTTCTTTTTCATTGATAAATTCTTTTCTTTCCATAAAACACCCTTCTTTCTTTTAATACCTCAAAAACTGCCATTTAATTATCATATTTTCGTACTACAAATTTTTCGCCATATTCGTCTTTCCAAAAGCCCTTTTGGATTGGTTGCATCAAATACACTTCAGAATCATCTTCAGGCCAATTCGCATATCGATCACATAAATCATCAAAGTAACTTTTTGCTTCTTCATAACTATCAAATGGTGTTGTTTCATCATTTTGCGGATCATATACAAAATATTTTTCTGATTTCATCGTTGTTCAACCTCCTTTTGTCACATAAATACGCTATTAACAATTTAATTGTTCATGCCTTCTAAATTTGACACCTTCCTGGTAGCCTGAATGATACGCTTCAATGTCTTTTACTGTGTGAGAAGTACCTTTTCCCTTAACGAGTTCAAGTCCTTCTAAATGCGTTGCAACTGCTTCAGGTAGTTGAAGAGCTAATTCATAACCGTTTGTTAATACTTGACTATCTAGGGTGTTTTCTAGACCGACTAAGTAACCTTGAATATAATCTTGTTTCAATTGCCATTTCCGTTTTCTTTTTCTTTTTATTTCAGGTTGCTGCATAAACTTTTTAGCACAATAAGAAATGCTTCCGCTCGCATACTGAAACGTTATCTCTGCAATTTGAAGGTCTGAAGATAATCCAGTTAATTTCAATTTTACGGGTGTTCCTGCTTCGTAATAAAACTTGACACGAAAGTTTTTAGCTATAATTCTTGCTAATCTATACAACCATTTTTGCGGTTTTCCTTCATACACAATAACAGTATCAACTAAATCATTAGTTAGCTTTTGAGTGTAGGTAAAGATATCATTTTCAGTAATTTTGTACTCTAGCATTAGTTCTTGCGCTTTCGCTAAAGCGCTCATTGATTCAGCATCGTTTGCATCGTTCGCAAGGGCTAGTAATCTTTGGATCTTATCTTTTCTTTTATTATCCATATTCTCTCCGATCAGGAATGTTTATTCTTTCTTTGGTTTTACGCATATCTCTTTAATAAATTGACCTTTTGCCAATTCATAATAATTATCAGTCATTTTTTTGATCAGTTCATATTTTGACAATTTTATTCCTGCAGAATCGTATTGATCAAGCAACCAATCTATTTTTTCTTCTGTGTCCGAATAACCATAGACCTTTTCTTCTGCAAATTGAGTCAAGGCTTCAGCGTTCTTTAAACGTAAATTATCAAGGGAAGCATCACCGTTTCTAAAGTTTCGTACAGTTGTTTCACTCTTTATACCTGCAGCTTCTGCAATCTTTCTATTAGATATTTGTGTTTCCTCGAACAATAATTTTTCAATCAGTTTTCTATCTGCATACATAAGAATAATCCTTTCGCTGCAGCGGTTGTCCGCTACTATTAAATTTGATATATTGTAATAGTAGCGAATTACCCTAGACGGTTTTTGTTACTACCTCTGTTCTGCTGTAACAGGACAGGGGCATTATTTTTTTAGTTCTTTACTTGAAATAGATACTATAATCTCATTTTCTTCATCATTTGACTGGATCTGAAAAAAGTCACCTACTTCGTCATATTCAAACGTGAACCCGCTACCTTCTTTAATAAGTTGTTTAACAATCTCTAAAGCGGTTGAATCAGCATGTTCTTTAGCGCCTTTTCTTGTTTCAAATGCCTCAATATTCAAGTCTTCGGGGTATTTCTCTTCCACGATATAAACCATTTTTCTTCCTCATTTCATTTACATTTTTTTGTTGCAACATTATTTTTCTTGTGACACTTAGACGGCTTTTGTTTTTAGAGCATAACGTTCAACAGCGCCGTCTTGATCTTCTTTGCCTACAGCCCACTTCCCTTTTTTCTTCAATGTAGATAAGGTTTTTCCTGAAGGAACAAGACTGTTACCTACTAAAAACCATTTACCAAATTTTCCAGTTATTTTGTCTCGTATTTTACATTGGACTTCAACTACTTCTTGCTGTGATACAGGACTTGTAAATGTATTCAGCATACTTTTATCGACTTCTCCTACTCTGTGTAAAACAGCAATCATATAACCTTTCTTATTTGTTACCAATAAGTTTGTCTTGTCTTCGGAAGTGTCAACAAGTAAAGTGTGGCCGCCGATCAAATGGAACTCAATATCTTTTTTGTCCCACTCGACACTTTTATATTGCAACCCTTCTTCAAGCATAATTGTTTCTAATTCCTCTAAACTACGAAATTCTTTTCTCATATAATTACCCCTTTCTTTATCCTAATACCATTGCAGCGCACTTAAATGCGCATGTCAACACTTAAATGCGCGTTTTTTTGCAAATTGGGCGCTTGAATTTTGATAGCAAATCCGCTATAATAAGAGTATGGAGAAACCACAATTTAACTACATAAGAAGAAAAGACGGAACAAGTGAATTTGTTGAGTTTATTGATTCGCTGCCTGAAAAGGATTCAGCTAAACTCTTAGCAACTATCAAAAAGACAGAAGAACATGGACTGCTCGTTGCACAAAGAATGGAGTGGATAAAAAAGTTAGATTCCGATTTATATGAACTACGTTCTAAGGTTGGAAGTAATATTCAACGAGCTATTTATTTTCAAAAAGTCGGCAATGAATTTTTGATCACTCATGGATTTACTAAGAAAACACAAAAAACACCTAAAAGCGAAATAGATCACGCCAACAACTTGAAAAAAATGTATGAGAAAGGAGAATTAGAATGACAGCAATAGATCAATTAATTAAGAAAAAGAAAAGTGAAAGTCCGACATTTTCGCAAGAATACGAAAAAGAAGCGCAGCGCTTAGAGATTGCTGTAGCAGTAGCGCAGCTACGAAAAGAATTAGGGTATACACAAAGGGAACTTGCCGAAAAAGTCGGCAAACCTCAAAGTACGATCGCAAGGATCGAGAACGGAACAGTTAATGTCAGTTTTAAGGTTCTCTATGAGATCGCAACAAAGGTCGGTAAAGAATTGCATGTAGAATTTAAGTAGAGGGCTATTTCATAGCCTTCTTTTTTTTTAGAACAAAGGAAAAGACTCAAAAGCAGGAGCACTAGTAATTTTGATATTTGTATTTATTTAGCTCAATCACATATTTTTCACACGCAATATGATCGTGTATTATTCTTACTCTTTTCATTTAGAATCAGTATACAAGTACCAAACAGACTTCAACAAAATCAGCCAATATCGACATTATCAATCGTTGAAATTTCATATTTTGAGTAGTATTGGCTATAAGATTGGCTAGGGAAGCTTCCCTAGCCCTTTCTTTTTGTCATCTTAATTAAATCAATGATTATTAGTCATAGTGACAATGCTTATCTATTTCATGCAAACTAATATTCATCTGTTCAATGTAAATTTCTAAAAGTCTGAAGCTACTAACTTTGATTTCAGGAATTGAAACAATATAGCGTACAATATCCAAGTTATTCACTTTTTCTAAGTTAAGGTGAAATGGAGTTCCATAAAAAAACTTGATAACATCTTGTAAAGAACGTAAATCATTAATACCAAATGGAATCCCATATTTCGCAATACCAAAGCTTCCATCATAATATATGAAGACATCTACAGATCCCATTAAGCACAATTGATCATAATCAAGCTCAACAATAAATGATTTTGCTATAATGTTACGCTTCCCTTTTTTAATGAGAGGTGCTTCTTCCACATAAGTTACCTGTTCCATTTTTTTGAGTTTGTCTATATACCCCGCCACTTTTTTATTGAATTCTTTATCCATTCTCCTCATATGTAAACACACTCCTTTTTATAATCCAATCAATTAAAATTACTTGAAAACAAAGGAAAACCACTCACATAACAAGTCGGCCTCGGATCGTTCTTGCCCCATTTAGGTTTTTTATTGAATTCGTAACTCCTTCCGCTGCATCCTCTCCCCTTCTGAATAATGAAATATCTGTTTCTCTCTCGATCGATTGCTGTAAGAAGTGTCGCCTCCTCATCAGAAATTACAACTTGTCCGCCCATTCGATAATGACCAGACGAACTATTTTCTCGATCACTGTGACTGTTTCCAGATTGAGCCAAAATTGGTGTATTTAATGGAAGATTATTTTCAGCTAACCAGGTCTCTGAAAATGCTTGAATAATCACATATTTTGACGAATAGAGTTCATTTATTTCACCATTCGCCAATGGAATAAGCCAGTATTCATCAATTTTGAATACACCATAGACATATTTATTTTGACTATTCAGTCGCTCCTTCAGTTGACCAACCTCTGTTATCCAATCCGTAATGGATTCTGAGTGGAAAAAGGATTCATTCATTTTTCTTTTCGCCTGAAGGTAGGACAACTCCACGTCAACCATAGGCAAAGACGTACAATGATTCGTTTTTAATTCCTTGTGATCCAGGATACCTGCTGTCTCTAATTCAGAGTAAGAATGTAAACAGTTGTCCACTAAAAATGTTAGGCCGCCGTATCGTTTATTTCCATTTTTTAGAATCCCATGAAGATATTTTTTATTAGGAAACATTGTCGCCAGCTGTAAAGAATGCTTTAGCTTCTTTTTGGAAATCATATCTGTGATCACGACATCGCAAGTACCATTTTTCTTTTCTACGTCATCGTCAAACCAATCTTCCCTTGAAAAAACCATCGGGACATAATCAAACAAGTAATGCCCACTTTCTGTAAAGTGTTGATCCTTTTGTGAACAAGCAATTTTTTGATCAAAATAATGAAGGCCTTTACGATTCTTTTCAGCCATCACATTTTTTTCTTTATCCAGGCAATAGCCATAGTCACCTTCAAACGTATCTGTTAAATAAATTAGTTTCGTCATTTATATTTCCCTCCATTATTCTTTAGTTGCAGCTCCTGTCGCATAATTGATCTGATAGCCGTCTTGAACGTTGAAAATATAAACGTTGTAGGCAAATTCGTCTGTTTCAACACTTGCTGCTTCCATTTGTACACCACGAGCTACCAATTCATCGCCAATGAAATGAGACGTGACTCGATAACGAACATGATTTCCTGTTAATTGGATATAATCCATGATCTGATTTTCATAGTTCAACATATGTGGAGTATTGAAACTACGTGTTCCTGTCATTAAATTTTTTGGATTATTGTTTTCACCTGTCATCTGAAATCCGATTAAGTGACAACGATTGTATAACCACTGACCATCTGAAAGTTTCTTTTGATTCCAACCAGTCGGTTTTATTGTCAAAGTCTCTCTTTCTACAGTAGGAAATGATTCTTTCCCAATCAGGGCATTTGCTACACCCACACGATTCAACTGATCCAAATCTGAAAAAGACTGCCAAACACCGTTGTTAAGTGACAAGTCTTCCTCTGAAAACGTAGGCTTATTATCGTTAAGTACAATCTCTTGATTCATGCCGTCATACTCTACAGGGAAATCGCTTGAATAAGAATTTTCTTGTTGAGAAACTTCTGTTGAATCCAATGAACTGTTGCTTGTACGTCCAATAGAATCTAACTGCCTACTACAACCACTCAACATAAAAAAGAAAGCTGCTAGTATAGACAGCTTCCTGAGTGTAAATTTATTTTTCATTTTCTTTCCTCACATTCTTACTATATTTTCGGTTTTAAATTCTTTTCTTGTTCTTCCTTTTGAGATTGAATTGCTTGAATTTCATGGAGTTTGTCTATCTCATTTCGAGTATTTTCTAGCTTACTCTCTAGTAACGATTGGCTCAATGTAATAGATTCTATTTCCCCTTGAACATCTTCAAAAGTGAACTCTGAAAGTGTCGCATCTGTGAGTATTTCATGAAGTTGCTTCTGTATCTCTTCTGTATCACCTTGCGTTTCTTTCTCCAGTAATAACTTACCTAAATTATTTAACTCAATGATTTTCTCGTCTAAGTGATCTAACGTTTCTTCGGCTTCTGAAAAAGCAGCTATCAATTTTTCTTCCAACGTGTTGAGTTGACGTGTCCCTTCAATTTTATGCTCGGCCAAGAAATTGATCGCATCTACAAGCTGATCAATCGTTCGCATGACAGGCTCTTTCTTTAATGGTGTTGTCCCATTATAGAGGCGTAATTGTCTTATCAAAGAAGTACCCGTCAAATATTTACTGTCACTCGACGATTTATCATTCATGAAATAAAAATAGTCATTACGCTTCACATAAATGTTGAAATTACCATCTTCTAAAGGGTCTACCTTGTATCCTCCAATAAATAATTTTCCATGATTGCCGAATCCATAATCAATATTCAAATAATATCCTCGTTCCGTTTTGTGTGAGATTTGCCAGGGCTCTATTGTTAATTGATAGTCAAAATCATTCTCATTTTTTGTCTCGACTTCTTCATAGCGAGTAACTACATCCTCAATACTAAATATCGTTGTATTTTCTTTCAATCGTTCAACGATTGCTTCATAGTTGTAACGATCAGGATTTTTTTTCGATAAGCTTCGGCCTCTCGTGTTTCTTAACTGCGGTTCATCTAATAATTTATAGGTTGACCACTTTTTAGAAAAATCAACGGATAGATTCAACGCACTCGCTTTATGAAGAAAGTCGTCAATCGACGAACTATGTTCTAGCAAAAAATCGATCCTCGATTTTATTTTCTGTTTAAATAGTGACTCCGTTTGCCATTTTGTATATTTTGTATGCGTTTGTCTAGGCGACTTTTCGATAATTTTTGCTCCTTCTTTTGCTGCAATCTTATCCGAAATTTGTTCGTAAACTCGTTTTGTTCCTTTCTGCCATCGAAAGGCTTTCCCTGTTTTCAAATTCGTTGAATTAAACAAAATATGATTATGAATATGTTCCTTGTCCACATGAGTCGCAATCACAAATTCATATTCACCACCCGTTAGTTCCATGACAGTGTTATACCCTATCTCGTGTATTTTTTCTGGAGACAAGTTGTCGTCTGGTGAAAACGATTGGATCAAGTGGTGAGCCAGTACTGTATTTTTTCGCTCAAGTTCTGTTAGTGAAGGTGGAACGAGCTTGTTTGTTTTTAGATCAAGTGTATAGCCTTTTTTTTGTTGAAAAGCCGTTCTTAATTTTGTGAATTTGAATTCCTCATAAGCATTTGTTGGATCGATAATACCGTGTCCCGATACTAATTGTTTCATGTTTGTTTTCTCATCATTTGCAATATATTGAAATAAATGTGCAAGGTGATCTTGTGTGTCTTCATTCGTAACAATTGTTTTTTCTGCATTTTCAATGTAGCCACATGCGTTATTCAATTTATCAAATGTATGGATCACAAAATGTTTTGTGTACACCATTTACGTCCGCTCCTTTAGTTTGATCAACGTTGCGAGGTTGGACTGAACGGTCTCCGTTAAAGCTGTTAATTCATTTTTTAATTGTTGAATATCGGTACTCGAAATTTCGTTGAATTGATTGGCCAGTCGGGTCACTTGATTGATATTGATCCCAATTTTATGAATCTCCATCGTCAATTGTTTCAGCTCTGAATAATCGATATGACGAACCTCGCCTTGAATTAACATGTGTAGTGCAAAGTTTTGAAAGTTAGGAAAGAAACTCTCCTCAACTTTTTTGTTTATTAATCTATTTTCTTCTTTTGAGAAACGAATAATCCGTTGAATTGGTCTTCGCAACTTATTTTTGTTTTCCACCGTTCATACACCTTCCTTAAATCTTTTGTTTGAGTTCGCTTAGTTGACACCTCCCAAATACCAGGGGTAGACTTTCTTTTTGCAAGCGGAGCAACATGCTAGCATGTTGCGATATTTTAAAAGCCACCTACCTAAAAAGCAGGAAGGTGGCTCTTAAAGTTTTGGGGTCTCCCCAATCCCCGTTTCTATCTTTGACTTTTATTGACCTATTTTTATTCCTTTTTAAGTCATTAAGAAAGATAAGGCTGCAATAATTCATCCACAAAACTCATGTATTCGTCTTTTCCACGCAGCTTACGAAGGATTTTTGCTGCTTCTTTGTAAGGTTCTAGGTCAATATCTGTCTCAATTTCTTCTAAATCATGAATCAGTGTGTCCAACTCTTTCAAGACTGTTCCTTTTCTTTTTTCTCTCTTCTTCGAGTGAATGCGTGGGGTTTCACTCGTTGGATCATCCAAGAAAAATTGTACAATAATAAGCTTGCTTTCATCGGTTAGATTGTCCATTTGTTGGGGCTCCTTTCGTTAATTCTTTTGGCTTCGTCCCGAACCGCTGACTCACAGAGTCTTCGTGGGACGGTGTACTTTTGGGTCAGCTACCTCATATTCTTTTGAAGGAGTTCGTGGTTCAGGAAGCTCTTGTCCTCTTGCTCGCGCAAGACGTTCTTCAAATTTATTTTTAGGTGCATCGAGTGTATAGACTCTGTTCAATAATTGATCTGCACGTTCAATCAATCCTTTGGCCTGTGTTGTAATCGTTTCTAATGAAGTGGTCAGTTCTTCCAGTTTATTTCCCTGGTCTGTCCAGGAAGACAGATAACCAAATGAGTAATCACTTGTATCTAATCCAAGGTGATTCGATACAATATAAGCGACAGATTCTGCTTCAAATTCTTGACGGCGATATGTCGGATCACCAAAGAATGCTTGCGAATCGGTGTGAAGCGTTGCGTGTGTCAACTCATGAAGCAACACTTTCAACGTCATGATTTCTCCTAATCCTTGACGAACGACAATCTCTTTTTTTGCAGGATCATAGTAGCCATTTGCTTCGTTAGTTATAGGTTGAATTGAAACAGGCACTGGTGAAAGTTCCACCAATGCCTTGTACGTTTGCGTAAATTTTTTTGAGTCATTCATATCCTCTGATAGATTGTAAACAGGTTTAGGAATTTCTTTCCCTTCTGTTTGGCTAACATCAAAAACAGGAGTCAAAAAGTAGCGTGTTTCTTTGACGATTTCCCCATTCTCATCGGTTACTTTATTACCTTCTTTATCTACTTTGTCTTTGAAGTAAGGCGCATAAACATAGATAGCCTTACTCCCTTTCCTTACATGTCGTTCTAATTTTTTCCATGATTGAAACTCTGCGACATATCGAGCCGTTGGTTTTTGAGCCAAAATCAATCGGACATTTTTTTGAGAATATTTATGAAATTTAGAGACAAAATCTAAATAGTTTTGAAAGGTATCACTGTCTAAGTAATCCTTGATTCCCTCTTCTAAGTGTTCAGATAATCCTTTATAATCCTTCTTTTTAATGACCTCTGAAAGAGAAGGTTTTGGTGTCTTTTTTTCCTGTACAAATGATTTCTCTAACATGAAGAATCTCCCTTCTAGTATTCTTTGATTAAAATTATCTTCTTAGTGAAGGTGCTTGTTCCACAGATTTTTCTCGTTTTTGATACTGTTCTGCGACTTCCTTATTTTTTACTTCAGCCTGTAATTTTCGTTCTTCAAATTTATTTTTTGTGCTGTTTACGTCTTTAGATTTGGTGTAACCTTTATCAATTGTACTGATTATATCCGTTGCATTTTTTGAACTGTCCGTTAATGATCGAGTAAAGTCATCGACAGTGTACCCTTCATCTTTCAGCCGAGAGAGAGAATCAAACGTAAATGAACTTGTATCTAATCCAATGTGACTCGCTACCATATAAGCTGTTACTTCTTGTTCAAAAACATTCAAGGACGGTTCATTTTTTAAAATTTCATTTTCCATATTGTGTAATGGAATCACTTCATTTAGAAGGGTTTGAATGGTTGCTTCCTTCCCTAATCCTTCATTCACAATAATGGTTTTGTTAGCTGCATCATAGTGACTATTTAAATTTCCTAGAGGTTGGAATGTAATTTTAGCATCTGATAAATTAGCTACACTTTGATAGACCGCCATAAACTGCTCTTTATTTGACAAATCATAGGATATTGGTGCTTTTAATTGACCTGCTGTTGTTTGGCTCACGTCATAAACAGGAGTCAATTGGAACTCGACTGTTGTTTCTGGTTGATTATTCTCTTTATATCTAACTCGTCCTTCTTCGTCACGAACTGGCACAAATACAGGTTGATAAACTTGAATTGGGTTCGCATCTTCTTGTAGCTCATATCCTAACGTTTTCCATTTTTTCTCACTGGCTACTTGCGTTGCTCCTGGTTCTTGTTCCATGATCAATTGAACATTTTTAGGTGAATAATTATGAAACTTACTTGCTGAATCAAGGTAGGTTTTTATATTATTTGGGTCATAATATTCAGCCATGTTTGACTTTAATTGAGTATTGATTGCAGCTGTGTTTTGAGCAGATATTGCATTGTTTAATGATTCACTCTGACCGTTTTTATGTGCAACGACTTGTTTAGCTGCTACAGCTGAGGCAGCAACGAACGGATCTACCGTAGGTTCTTTTACTTCTGTCTGTTCTTTTTCTTTAGGAGTCCCTTTTTCAATTTCAGAGAGTTTTTCATTCACAGTGGTTAGTTGCTGATCCACCTGCTTGAATGTATCGAGAGAGCCTTCTTTACGTAAAAATTCTGGTTGTTGAACAAGCTGCGTTCGTTGATTTTCTAAACGCTCTTTTTCCTTCACAAGATTTGTTAATTCATTTACAGTTGCACCTTTGACTTCTTGATTATTTACTTCATTCAAAGAAGGTGTATTGGCTTCAATCCGATTTTCTACAGCTGCTAAAGCGTGTTGATTTTCTTCTAGTTCTTTCTGTAATGTATCAATTTTTGCTAAAGGGTTGGTTTGTATCTCTTGTTGAATACGTGCTAAGAGAGCAGCTTTTGTTTCATTCAATGCAATATATTCTTGAACGTCTTTGATTAAAGCAGAGTCTTGAGTAGGGTGAATTTCTTCATTTTTTACTTCTGAAACAGCAGATACTTCTTCAGAAATAATCCCTTCTTTTTTCTCTCCAGTTTCCAAAGCAAAACGTTGATCAATCGTATCTACAAAGGTTCTGATTTTATCATTAAGGGCTAATATTGGTTTATTAAAAGTATTTTTCACATAGATTCTTAACTGATTGGCCTTTTCTTTTACATTGGATATAGCTATTTGTTTTGTTTCTGCTAAAGCAGCAGTTAACGATCGTTTAACATCTGAGTTGGCTGATTCTACAGTTTGAATTAGTCCTTCTTTCAACTGTAACGCTTCTTCAGCTGTTGGTTTCTCTAATAAGTCATGTGAGGTTTGAAAATGTGCGAGTAATTGTTCTACTTTTGTAAAATGTTCATCCATGATCTTTTTCACGTCTTTTTCTGTGAGATAGTGAGTTGGGTCATTGGTTTGCTCCATCTTGTTAACGGATTCTTCCAGAGCTTCTTTTAGATCCGTTAGATAATCATTAGAGACGGTAATTGTTTTTGTCGTTGCTTCTTTTTTTTCTTGTTTTGTTTTTTGTTCTTCTGAAATAGGCTCTGTTGCTTTCAGCTGTTGTTTTTTCATATTTATCTGTACTCCTTCAATTTTATTTTGTTCCTTCACATGGTCGTTCCAATCTGATTTATCTTTTCCAGGTAGTAACGGAGGTAATTTTTCTTCAACTACACCAAATCCTTGTCCAAATCCTTCTACAAATCTTTTTCCTGCTTGATCATTATCTACAGCAAGAATCATTTTTATTTTGTCTGTGTTTATTCTTGATTTTTGAAAATGTGCCAAAACATTGATTTTTTCTTCTTCTGATACTTCCGACCCTATTTCATTGGCAATAAATTTTGAGACAGTTTCTTTTCTTAACCCATTCATACACAGAAGCACCACATTTCCAATAGTTGCTTTGTTTAGCTCGTAATAGCTCATAAGATCTATCGGTGCTTCAAATACAACAATTGTTAACGGATTTTCTTTAGTAGCTGTTTTAAACGAAGGAGGATTCCCAATTCGTGCTGTTAAACCGTAATATCCGTCGCCCCAGGTTCTTTTTAAATAGCCTCTGTCACCATGTAATTCGTGATTTTTCCATATTCCTTGTAGGGCGATCCCTTTTACATTTCCATCAAAACCAAAATGTTTGAATACCACGACGGGTTCCGTTTTTCCTGATTCTTTATCCTTATAGGTAGCTTGTGCAATTAGTCCTTTTTCGATAAAAAAGTCAACCGTTTCTCTGGATAGTTTCCGTTCATTGACTAAATAATCAATCGTTGCATCCATTTTGGTATGTTCTTTTAAGTGATAGTGAAAGGGACGTCTTCTTGCTTCTTTAATTTGATCAAACGTACCAACATCCATATTATTCAGATAAGCTACTGCTTCTCTGTAACTGCACTCCTTAATTACTTGAACCAATTGAATTGCGCCGCCGCCCTTTTGTCTAGAGTTCCAATAGAATAAGTTTTTTCTAGTATTGAATACGAAACTATCATGTTCAGACCAGGTATAATTTCTACCTGATCTCACCAAATCCATCCCTAAACCTTGTGCAACATCAACAATATTTTTACTTTCTGCTTCTTCTAACGCTTTTTGACGTTCTTCATGTGTTTTTGCCACATTAAATCCCCCTTTCTAAGCAAAAAGTCGAACGATCAATTATTGACCGTTCGACTTTTTTAGTTATGCAGCATCGTCCATAATCGTGCCATGATCCACGATATCTTCTTTCCTGACTTTATCAAGCAATTCTTCTTCCTCGTTACGATAGCGCTTGTATGTGAACCATTTGGGATCATCGGGATTTGTCCCAAGTTCATCCGCTAGTTCATGATCAAAGGCATAGAACTTTTTATCTCTGAAAACATGCTCTTTCGTTATAAAAACTAAGCATTCATCACCATCAATTTTTGTTACTTCACTTGTGTCTAATAGATCACGACCGTATTTATCTCGATTTTCTGATGCGCCACCATTTCGACTCTTATTAATACTGTGTTTTCTAATAGATAATGTTTGTTTTCCAATTCGCTGAGACAAATATTTAGCTGTTTTCTCTTCATCACCTCCAAGAAAAATCAATGAAGCACATCCATTTACAATATTTTCCCAACTATTTTTGTACATTGCCTGTAGTTGGTTAAGCGATTGTAAAATAATCGCAAAAGACATTTCTCTTTTTCTGAAGGTTGTAAGAAGTTTTTCAAAATGAGGAATTTTGCCGATATTGGCAAATTCATCCATAAGGAATCGAAAATGTAAGAGTTTCTTTCCTTTTTCAAGCTTCAATTTCCCTAAACGAACTGCATCTGATTTCACTCGTAATTGTTCAGCCACAGTTGCCATAAATAAAGCAGAAATGAAATTGTAGGCATCATTAGTTTCTGGTATAGCAATAAAGATTGCTGTTTTTTCTTCTGTCCACGAGTCAATGTCCATTGTATCTTCACGAATCAAGTCAACAACTTGTTCATGGTCAAAGACAGAATAGCGAGCAGCCGCAATTCCAAGTACGCTCGCTCTTGTTTCTGCTTCAAAAAGTTCATTAAATAATGACCATTGTTTATAAGCATAATTATTTGGGTGACGTTCATTTTGCTCTTCAAACCACTCTTCCACAGGGCTTGGAACTTTAGGATCTTGCCTCTTAACAAAGCGCAACATATCTGCAATCATACCTAAATGCGGCAAATAATCATTATCTTGACCATCGAACCACAAATAAGCAATAAAAGAACGAATGAGTAATCCTTCAGCTTTTGGCCAAAAATCAATATCTTCCTGATCTCCTTTTTTTGTTGCTTCAGTGACCGCTTCTAAAACTCGATCAACGTCTAGTTCTGTCTTCATATACTTAAATACATTGAATTTATCACTATTTGATAGCGTATTTAAATCAAGGATTTTTATTTTGTAGTTATCTTCTTTTAGTAAATGTCCTACTTCATGAACAACCCCACCATCGGGATCTGTTAAAAGAAATGAACAGTTTCGTTGCATTATATTTGTTTTGATATAAGAGAGCGTTTTGGCAGCTCCCGAATCTCCAATAACTAAATCATTTTTATTTTTCTGCAATTTTATATCTAGCCGACTATTAAAAAGACTAACTTTTGCATTTTTACTAAGAATCTTATTATTTTGCGGAATTTCGTCTTCATATTTTTTCATTTCTTCTTTTGTTGCATAACGAGCTGATCCATATTCTTCTCCGTTTCGATAAACGCCTCGATCGTTATCATAGACATACATCAATAACCCACTGAAGAAACTTAAGAAGCCTACACCAAATGCTAAAAAATTAGGTGTGATAAAGAACGAAAAAAAAGAACTCTCTACATATGGTAGAAGTTCTCTTGTAAACAAATAATTCAGTTTTGACGAGTAATCATATCCTGGTAACAACCAAAAGAAATTTCCTATCAAAAAGCCAAGAACAAATAAGACACATGCAAGAATTAGATATGGTTTCAGCTTCTTTTTGTATATCTGCACTAAATACCACGTCCTTTCGTTTTTTCCACTGTAGGCTTAATTGAGCCTTTGTAAGCTGTTTGAGATTTAGCATAAGCAATTTTTTCTTCAAATGTCATAGCGCCTGGTTTCTTTAAAATCTTTTTTGGGTCTTTCTTAATATCTGTTATCACACGCTCTAAGGCTTTTTTTGCTAACTCTTTATCTTTCACTCGAAAGTATAAATTCGTACCTTCTGGTGTCTCTTTGAAGGCAAAGGGAAGCCCCTGTTCTTCCAAGTGTTCTTTCAATTTAGTTAAATTGACTTTTTCATTTAAAAAAGCCGAAGTTAAAGGATCACTTCGGCTCATGAGTTTATACAAATTCGTTTCACCATTCATAGGGAAACGACTATCCTTTATTTTTACTAGGCCATCCATTGATAAGTGAGACAGCACCTGAAGTGTCTTGTCCAACGTGTTAGTCCCCATTATGTAATATCGGTGGACGATTTCTCGTTGTTCCATTTACTCACCTCAAATCCTTTGTACATTTTATTCATAACTATTCTTCTAGTCTTTTTTTTATTGCAATTATTTTAGCCAAAGATTTAGTATTGACTTCATCAAAGACTAGATATTTTCTTACCTTTAATAATTTTCGTGGGATAATACCATACACACGAAAATATAATTCTGCTTTTTGATTTATACTGCTTATATCCTCTTGAATTGCCTTCATTTGTTCAATCATTTCAAAAACAGATTGTGGATCTCTTTCAAATTCATACAAATTAAAAGGATAAAAAGCAATTCTGCTAAATGTTTCATTGAAATCAAAATAATCTAGAACGATTCTCTTGCTCCCAGAAAAACAATCTGTATCAGTTACTGTAAATTCTGTTTCCTCCAAAAAGTTTATAAAGTCTGTTTCCGCTTCTTTATAAATATTATATAACTTATAATTTTTAGAATTATACTCATAGTAACGAATTTTATTTGCTCGAATTGTTTCTAATCCTGTTATTTTAGCTAAAATGACCCTGTGATTTCCATCCGTACATTGAAAATATTTTGTCTCATTCCCATTTTTAAAAGCAAGAAAAGAAATGTTTCCAGTTTGATTATACATTTTTTGAAATTCATCCAAATTATTTTCTTCTAACAATAATAATTGTCTTAAAAATCTAATCTGTTCAATGTTTATTTCATAATCACTTTTGGCAAGCCCTAAAATACTGTAATTTAAAATATCAAACCATGAAAAATCTACAACACGGCTAACCCCTACAATATCTTTCACTGGTACAAGTCTATCATTTACAACTTGATTTTTGTCATTATAGTAATAATATAAGTCTCGCTCATCCAAAGACATTTCGTCTTTGCTTCTTTTAATACTTTCTTCAGTTACTCCTTTACTTAGTAAATAATTTTCCAATCCCATGTTAACAATTTTTTCCCATAGATTATTACGACAATCTTCCAATAAATTCCCTCCAGGTTTTGGTATCAATATATTTTATATTGTACCATATGGACTAATTATATTTAAGGATTGGTAGCTCTATTTTTGCTCATTCAACACGGCTGCTATCATTTTTAACTGTTCTTTATAGATAAGGTCAACATCTTTTTGCTGAAAAATTCCTTTATCCAAATTATCAGCTAAAAAATTAGAATAATCAATCAACTCTAGCTTAAAATAATCAGAATTTACATCACATTTCGGAAAATCATGAATCATATCCGCCATTTTCCCACAAAATCTAAATTCTTTTGCATCACATTCTTCGATCACACCTAATGTTCTAACCAATATAAAGAAATCGTAATAAATTACATTCAACAAATGATTTAATTCGTTTTTTTTCATTTTGCCTTCCTTTCATACTAATTAGCTGCTTTTTTATGTGCTAAAAAGTCAATCGGTTGATTGGCCACTTTTTGTTGTTCTACTTGTTCAATCACCTTTTCGTGAGTCTCATTGAATGAAGCAAGTACCTGGGCGAAGTTAGTCTTTAAGCCTTCGTTCATTTCTTTTTGTTTAAACGCAAGCTCGTCTTTCTTTCCTTGCAGTATACGTGTTAGTTGCTCGGTTTGTGTTTTGTACTCGACTGCAATATCATTGGCCAATTTGTCTTTAAAGTGAACGTCTAATTCTTGTTCTTTGTTCGCTTTCTTCTCTGCACAAGTTCGTTTGATTGTCGCAACTGCTAATTCATGTCGTTGCTGCTCTTCTTTTAACTCTTTTTGTTCTTCATTATCCAGGACAAGAATCTCAGCATCAATTGTCCGCTGCTTTTCCGCTTGAACACGTTTCGTCACTTCTTCTTCAATCAAGTGACGAGTATCGAGCTCCTTGATTTCTTGATTTATTTTGATTGTCTCTTCTTCCACAAAATTAGAAAGGCGAGAAGAAAATTCATTTTTCACAAGATCCAACACATCACTTACAGCATCAACTGATTCAGGAGTTGATAAAACTGTTGTTTTTTCTGTTTTTGGTTCAATCGAATCTAAAGAAAGACCAGGATACGATTTATCTGAACTTACTTCAGGCTGTTTCTTCTTTACCACTAATTCGGTTTTTATATCTGCATTTGAAAAAGGATCGCTAAGGCTGATATTTGAAGCATTTTCTTGCTTCAGTTTCTGGATCTCTTCTTGTTGAATTTCTAGCTGATACATAAGATTTTCAATTAATTGTTGCTGTTCCGCTTGATCCTCGTTGAGATCTACGAGTTCTTGTTCTTCAGAGTTCACTTCACCGATTTCACTAGGTTCAGGCTCTTGCTCTTCCAAACGTTTTGTGCCAGACTCTGCAAGTGCTTGTAATTCTGACGGCAATTCTGGTGTACCTGCCTTACTTTCAGTCTCTTTGGTTGCCTCTGGAAGAACAACCTCTTCAAATGGTAGTTTCTTTTTTGTATAAAATGGTGAAAGCAACTGGTCAAAATAGGGATTATCTTCGTATAACGGCAGCTCGATTTTAAATGCATAAAGTAGCTCTTTGCCTTTTTTACCCTCCTTAAATTTTTCTGCATACACCCAACCAGTCTCTTCTGCTTTAATTAAGTGGTTATTTACGCCAATCACATAGTTCACTAATGATTCTGGAGTCAGAATAGACTCTGTTTGAATGTTATCTGAATGGATCACTTCAAAACGGAATGTTCCCTTTAGAAAATTAAACATGTTCAGTTCCTCCTTCATTATCCTTTGGGGTTTCTTCTAACGCAGGGGGCGTTGATTGATTAGGTGCTAATAATGACTTTAAATCTGTTAAAGTCAAATCATTTTCAACTAAAAACGTTGAAACAACTTCTGCTTCCAGTTGCTTCAGCTCATTTTCTTTTTTAGTGACGGTTTCTTGTTGCTTCTTCAATCGTTCTTTTGCTTTTTTCAGGTCATTTTCTAACCGTTTTTGCTTTTTTTCTAACTCTTCAATTCTACTCATGGCTTGATTCCTCCGTTGTGGCTAGTGTGGTTGAACTTGTCATTGTTGATTGCGTTGGCTCAAAATATTCAGATTCCGTAGTTACATTTGTGTTGTAAGAATTACTGTCTGTATTTAATAAATTGGTCAACGTTACAGGTTCCATTTTATCTACCAAGAATTTTTTGCCTTGTTTTGTAAAGGTGACTTGCACAGCTTCTTGATTTGATTGATTTTTCAGAGCCCCTTCGTTGCTTCCGATTTTCTTTCGTTGGGTATTTTTATAGGTTACAACACATATAGCTGTATCATTTTCTGCATTAATGTAAATATCTGCTGTATCCAGTACTTGATTGACCACATAGCCTTTATACGCTTGATTAACAGGTTGTTCTTCCTCTGTTGTTAATTCGTTATACATAGACGTGGTAACCAGGGGCTCGTATCGATTGCGATTTTCTCCTAAATCTTTTCTTGTAAAATAGGCAATAAGAAATTTTTGGACTGTATCAGTGGTCAAATCTTTTTTCTTTTCCACCACCTCTTGTTTCACGGGCTTTTGAGCCGCTTGTTGTTTGCTTTTACCAACACTAAATCCAACAAAAAAACATAAAAGTACAAGAAAAAACAGGCCGAGAAACAAGCCTGCTTTCTTCAATTTTCGTATTTTATCATGATTGTACATAAAAATTATTTTCTCCTTTCTCTTATTTCACACGCATAAAGTATTCGCCTGCTTCTTTCTTCAATACACGCCAACTCATGGAGTATTCACCACTCACATTCATTTCAGAGATTACAAACGTTCCATCGCTGTTAACATATTCTACAAATGCCACATGCCCGTATACAGAACTTGAACCTGCCACTCCATTCGTAAAGATCACGGCATCTCCTCGTCTCGGTGTTGAAACAAGACTCGCACCTGGCGTTAGAATATAATTTACTATCCATTGATTCGCATTTCCCATCGTTGGGTGAATCGACTTACCAAGTTGTGCCATTCGATTGTACACGTACCATGTACAATTTCCGAGTGCATACGCATTACCAGGCCACCCTTGTCCTTGTTTCGTTTCTCTATCCGTAGGTAAAGGTTTCATTTTATCTTTGTATTTTTGGAAGACTTCGCTACTTGATCCATTGACTTCATTCCCTGAACTAGACAGGAAGTTAAACCAATTTTGAGCAGCTTGAATCCGTTCACTTGTTTTATCTCCTGGATTTCCTTCCCAGTTATTCAAGAAATACACTGTTAATTCTGGTACGGTTGCGGCAACTTTGTTTCCTGCTGTATTAGCAGCTATTGTTCGATAGGCAGGAGAATCACCATTAAAGATAAAGTCTAATTGTAATTGTAGATCATACCATTTTTTCTTTTTACTTTTTGCATAGTCAAGTAACAATGTATGACGTGTACTTCCGTCAGCTGTATCTGTCCATTGGCCTAATCCTAACCCTCTATGAAGAATATTAGGGAATTTACCATAGATTTCCGTTCCACCCATTGCTAGCCAAGCAGGATCATCCCATGAAGTAGCACTCGCTCCTACAGGTGGGTTTAAGTAATCTCCTTCTGCTCGTTTTGGATTGATTCCACTTTCAACGGAAAAGTTCCCTAAGATAGCGGCAATTCCTTCTTTTTTGTATCCTAATTTTGTTAAGTAGTCATAGACAGCTCGTGCTCGACTCTCTACATCCGCTCCTGGATCAAAGGACGAAGAACCCAATAATGTTGTTTGCGTATAGGTCACATTGGGAAAATAAAAAGCGGGGTTAACAGAAAACCAAGCCTTTTTCTCTAAATCATATTTTTCATACTGAAGGGTGACCGTTTCATTTGGACTATTTCCCAAAAAGGTACCGACTTGCACGTCTTCGTTCCCTTTGAATCGACTACTTTTAACGCCTTCAATGGTTAAACGAACACTTTTTTCTTTTTCTATGACTAAACTTGTTTCATTTGGAATAGTTGTTACCTTTCCTTCAAGTGGGGAATTGAACGCTTTATTAACTTCTGTCATAAGCTCAATTCCCTGGAACAAACTTTCTTTTCCGTCTTTCTTTTCGTACCCATATCTACGTGAAACAATTAATGAATCTGTTTCAAAGGGAAATGCTAACGGATCATCCAATGTAGTATAGCCTAATTCCTTTTTTACTTCCTGATAATGCTCATAGTCTTCGCCTGAAAGAAAATAACGTGACTTGTTGTCTGTTTCAAGTTCTTTTATGGTCTTTAACTCGTAGTCAGGAGATTTTCCATTCAAATCTTCCCACAGATCACTGAGATAGTTCTCAAAGTTTTTTCCCAACAATCCAGTGTCCGACAATTTATATTCTTCAAAACGATAATTCATATAAAACATGACATCGTCAATGTTGCTGTAGAATTGATTGGTGTCGTCCGTGTGCTCTGCATCTAGTTTCGTCATATAAACCCATGAGTCTGTTAAATCTTCATCTTCTTGAACGATCGCAGGTTTCTGTGTTCCTCCTGCAATACCCATCATCATAAAAACAACAACTACAACTAATAAGACGATCCAGGTAATTGGGTTTTTAATAAGAATCATCGCTGCTTTTGAAGCCGATTTTTTGCCTGTTAGGACAGAACGAACTAAGCTAAGACCTTTTTCAGCTTTTTTTGCGGCCTTAGCCGCTTTCATTCGTTGACGGTGATTACGTAATTTGTACATCAATTGTTTTCGTGTCGTAAGATTCTCTGGTGTTCGGTGGAATCCACGTCCTCTTGAAAAATTGAACGTGCGATTACCTAAACCATAAGCACCTTTTCCTGTTTTTAATGCTACTTTTCCAGTATTTTTACCGATTTTGAAACCAACACGAATTTTTTGATTGGCTCGTCGTAGTTTTCGATAAGCTTCTACGCCCTCTTTTAAAGTATCATCTTCACTCAAGACCTTTAATGATTGTTGCTTAGTTTCTTCTTTCATAGAAACTTTGGTTTCACTTTTAAGTTGTACAGAAATTCTAGTTGTATCTTTAGCCTTTATTTTTTGATAGACACGTTTGGCTACTTTTTTACCGTTTTTGTCTTCAATAAATTTTTTCTTTGCAATGATATGATCGATTGAAGGAGCTTGACTGCCCTTTTTCACGTTGATCTTATGCTTTTTTAATTGACCCTTATACCCTTTTCTAGAAAGTTTATAGTCTTTTTTTGCCTGTTTAAATGCTTTCTTAGATACCTTCGTTGCTTCTCGTGGATTACGGAAAGCATTTTTGCTAACGCCATCCTTCACTCTAGGCGCAATTTTTTGGTTTTCTTTCCAAGAAGGCTTCTCTTCTTTCGTCATAGAATCACTTCCTAAGCATCTGTGTTCATTATTTCAAAGAGTTCTGTATTCTCTGGAATAGGATTTTCAAATGGAACGATCGTTCCATTGGCATAGATCAAACCTGTTCCTTGTGGTACTTTTTCGCCTACATACTTCAATAATTTAGGTTTCAAATTGACCGCTTCTTTCAGTCTTTGTAAATCTACAGGTTTTTGGCGTAACAGAATCATAAATTCACTATTAGATAGCATTTTCATACCAGCTGGACTATCCAACATTGTTGAGATATTTTGAGTGATTCCTGTTGTAACCGCCCCATATTTTCGGATACGTACCCATAAATTTAAGAACCAACTAGCGGAACTTTCTTCTTCAAAATTCACTTGTAATTCATCAAAATATAGACGAGTAGTAACTTTCCCTTGATTTGCTACGACTTGCTTCCAGATCTGATCTAAAATGACTTTCATCGCAAAAGGCTTCATTTTTTCATCTAGTTTCTTGATATTGAACACAACAAACTTGGCATTTAAATCAATATTTGTTTTATGTGCAAAAATATCTTGCGAGCCAATACAGTAAGGTTCTACTTTTGTAGCTAATGTTTTCGCTTCTGGTTCTGGTTGCTCTAGCAAAATATTAAACCACTCTACTAGGGTAGGCGGTTCTTGACTCCCTTCAAATGCTGCATACGTTTTTCTTGTCACACGGTCAACGATCGAGGCATCTTCATCTGTATAGGACTTTAATAAGGATTCAAATAGGCCAGATAGTAAATTGGCCTTTTCTTTAACTAAATCGACATTTCGATCTTCTACATCCAATAAACGACTGTCAACCATATCTAAAATGTTTAAATGGTGTTGTGTCCCTGTTGAAATATCTAAGATTTCAGCACCAAAAGCTCGAGCAATCGGTATATACTCACTTTCGGGATCAACAATACGGAATAAATCTTTTGGATAGCGAAGTAAAGCACTGATCATTTCCCACTTAGTAGCCATTCCTTTTCCTGAACCAGAAGTACCAAATATCAATCCACTAGGGGTTGGCAAATCTTTTTTACGATCTAAGGTAATGACATTATTCGTTATTTGGTTTCGCCCATAATATTGGCCAGTTGGACTTTGTAGCTCAACATTGGTAAATGGTACCTGTGAAGCCACATTCGTGCTCGTCATATCACGCATATAATTCATTTCTACATCCAAATACGGTTTACCGATCGGTAAGATCGTATTCAATGCTTCCTCTTTGTAGTCTTCTACTACCTCAAAATCTACTTGCCATGTATGACCCACATCCTCAACTGCTTTAATGGACTCTTCTAACTCAGCTTCTGTTTTCGCAATCAAAAAAGTGGTGAAAATTCCTGAAAACATTTTTTGTCCGTTTTCTTTGATTTCTTCCATTAAGGCTTCCGTTGATTCTTTAGTGTCCTTCAAGTCACCTGCAATCATATCTTCCCCAACACCTTGCTGAAAATTATCTTTTTGCTGCTTACTAATCGCAACATTATTTAACGTCTGCATGGTTTGAATATTTTTCTTTGCTTGGATCATGTCATAAGGCGTGGCATGGATACTGATAGCAAGTTCTGTTCCTATTGCACATAATTCTCGTATCAAACGATCTTCTAAGTATTTCGGGTATTGGCGAATATATAGCACAGCAGCATAATATTCGCCTAAGCGCATATACTTTTTGTCTTTCACAAAACGAATTTTCCCAGGAACGATAAATGCTTTACTATTCAATCCTGATACCGCAATGTCTTGATATGTTGTACTAAAATAAGAACCTGGTCGTAAGAGACCACTCATTACTGACAGCCGTTCTACACCACTTAGAGGAGTCACAGACAGGTCTACTTCATTTGCTTCAAAACGATTTTTAAAGTTTTTTGCGATTGTTTCAATATTTTTATTCGCCTGTTTTCTAGACGAACTCTTGGTTGTAAACGTGGCATATTTTTCAATCGTAAAATTTCGTTGATCTTGTTGGAACTGTTTATCAATGATCTCATTCATTTCTTGGCGATAATTGTCCAACGGATCTGCCGCATAAGGTAATAGAATAGACTCTAATAAAGAGTCGTCGATTCGTTTATTAAGTACCAATAGTTGATATCTTGAATTTTTATCTAAGGTATTCAGCCCATCTGCATAGCCAACCACGATATCTTCCTGTTCCTGTTCCATCGAGACTTCATAATCAACTTCACCCAATCGATAGGTTTTGGAATATTCGCCTTCTACAACGTGCATTAAGCCCTCTTCAAACTGAAGTGTATACTTAATACTGTCTTGCGCTGTTGGATTAGCTTTTTCCATCACACGTTGTTTCATTTGCTTTTCTGTTTGTTTAGATCTCATCTGTTTCTTTGATGGTTTCTTTTTGAGTAAATTCATGCTTTCCATATCTCCTTATCTGTCCTGATCTATAGGTTCGTTCTTCATAATAAAAGTAAAGTTCGAACTTCCGTTTCTTTTCTTTCCACGTATTCAACAATAGAAAAACGGATAATACCCTAAAACGATCGCAGTAGGTAGAGAGAAAATTAAAAACGCCCAATCAGGAAGAAAAAATATTTCTACTCCTAATATGAGCGCAGTACCTGCTAATAAGACATAGGCTTTCAGCTGTCGTATACTGATCCCCCATACCTTTCGTTCAATTTTAGACACATCTTTATAAAATTGTGAGCCAATTGCCATACTACATCGCCCCCATAAATCGTTTGGCCATTCCTTGTGAGCCAATCAAAATGATTATAATCGCTACATATTTAAAAATGAGCACTACATAAATCATGATATTGATCATTAATGCTCCTGCATTGTCCCAAACTCCACCTTCAAATGAAGCAAAAGACAAATAATCGTTGGCCATTAAAATTGGAATTAAACCAACGATCAAGACTAATAGTGCACCTTGTAGAACAAGCGCCATGATTTGTTTGATATACCCTACAGCAATTGAGCGAAGCTCATCGTTTACGAAGAAAGCAATCAAGATAGGTGCCATCGCTTTGACAATATACAGTTGAATCCCTCGTAAAAAAATGAGAATATTCGTGATAAACGAAGATAGAAAAAGTGCAATATAGGCGAACACTTGAAATAAAAGTACAAGTGGTTTTGCCCACCAGGATACTTTTCCCATCTGAGGGATTGCATCACTTGTTCCTGTAATAGTCACAACTGAATTGATCCACTTAGCTGCTTGAATCCCAAACCATACAATTCCGTCTACGATATAACCCGAAGACATGATCAGCACAAACGCAATGATATATTTCATTGCTAAGTCTGTAAGGACTTCTACACCCAATCCTCCGTCTTCCATTTTAAATTTCTTTGTTACACTGGTCATTTCCACCATGAAAAGAATGCCTAAAATCGCCAGTCCCAAAGGAATCAAGACTTTCGCTATCTTTCCCATCACTTCATTTGTCGTTGGATTATATTCTCCTAAACTTTGAAACAGCTGATTGAGGGTGGATTCTGGAATATTCATTCTTTTCCCTCCTTAGAATTTGATTGAACTAAGCTGAGCAATTACGTATGCACCTACGCCTGTTGCAATCAAGGCAAATGCCCCACCAACAATAATTGCCTCAATCCCTTTATCTGTTTTTCTTGGATCATCCGTCTGCATTCCTGAACGAACATCCTTTACTCCTAACATAATGCCGACAGCTGCTAAAACACCGATGATCGCTCCGATGATTGTGACAATTTTTGTAACGATATCCATTTCTATTTCCTCTTTTCTACTTATTTTTTAGTTATTGCCATTCTGAAGAGTGAAAATTATCCTCTTGTCCAAATCCGTCAAATCCTGATTCTTCTTCGCTGTTTTCAAACTCTTCTAGTGTTAAAAATTCTTTTATTTGTACTTGTGGCTGTCCCTGATATGACCCTTCTTCTACTCGAATGTAAACGTCTTTTCTTGTGAGAAATTTCAACGTATCTGGATTATATCCAAAGGTCAAATCTGGAATCTCAACACCGTTGTCTTCAATGCTCGCAAGAAGAAAATTCATATTGTCTTGTGTGAAATCATTTCCGAACGTTAAAAAGAAACGACCCTGTTCTTCATTTTTCCCTTCAAGAAATAGAATAAACATATCGCTTCCGCTTTTTGCTTGTTTGTTCTGTACTTTTGTAATCGTTGCTGCATGCGTTCCTACTGTAAACTGTTTAAATCCGTTTCTACGCTCTGTTGGTCTTTGATATTTCATTGGTTTTTCTCTCCTTTAAAACGATTTTTTATAACAAAAAAAGCACCTATTCAGATAGACATAAGTACCATAGCTTCACGACTAAAATTCTGATTAATTCAATGATAAGTCGCTATTAGGAATCATCACTGCAATATACTCTGTTGTTTTTTCATTGTAGTAACAGTAATAATCAGGTGCTAAACAAATATTCTCTAAGTGAACTACCTCACCATTCAAGATTTCATTTTCCAATTGTCTCAGATCACTGTTATCAAAAAAGTCTTCATTCAAAGATAAATACTTTTTTCTCACTTCATCATATACAGCTTCAGGAAATTCACTTTTAAAAAATGGCCATTGAGTATGATCAAATTCTGTTACATATCTTGCAATTTCAACAGTTGCTGAAGTAACCTTTTCCATTGTTTTCTCCTTTCATGATTAAAAAATGATTAAATAGTAATTTCACCTTTTTCAATTCGTTCTAATAACAACTTTAGCGGCTCCTGTTTACCACGACCTTTTTCTCCTAACAGAACGACACTTGGGAGTGGTTCTCTTGAGCAGTCTTTACAGTTTTTTTACTTTCTTTTAATCATGTCATCTCCTCTTTCCACAAACACAAAATGAATGAAATATAAAATTATTTTTGTTTTATATGATATAATTGTCTGACAAAAACAAAGGAGAGACTTGTATGACTTTAACTTTGAGTATGATTAGAAAATTAATGAAGACACATTCATATTTACCCAATCATATTATCCAAAAACATGCAAACAGAATTGCTGAAGTAGTTGAAAATGAGACTGACTGCCAAGAACAATATGAATACTACAGATTCCCTATTTATATTGGTTACTCTGATCAATTCATATTAGACGCTTATTTGAACATTGATAAAATCAAAGATTTCTTGACTTCAAATAAGCAGAAACCCAAGAAATTTTTGTTGGAAGAATTTACATTTGGTACACGGCATCAAGAAAGTCACTGACGAAAATTTGATTGCATGTACTAAAATAGAATTAGATCCTGAACTGTCCGTAAGTTCTGATCCTATAATCATTTTAAAAAAAAGACAATTACAGATCGATAATAGACGGCAATACAAGGACTTCTTTCGCTAAACAAATATCAAATGACCTTGATATTTTAGGTTACGAGCTTGACTATGAAACTTAATTACGAATGAACTATATTTAAATGAATACTCTAAAACGGTTACTAGAATTTAATAATGATCTCAATAGATTCTATAAAAATACTATTAAATAGTGATCTCGCCTCGTTCAATTCGTTGAAGTAAAGATTTAAAAGCCTCTTGCCGTCCTACGCCCCTTGATCCAAATAAAACCGGACATTTGAAATACTTCCCTTGTTCGGTTTGTACTATTTTCTTTCCCTTTTTTACTCACTTAAATGCCTCCCTACTTTGATTGTGCTAATTTCTTTTTTAATAGTTTTTTTGCACGTCTAACAACAAAACCAATGAATTGTTTTTAGGCATTAGTTCAAGGTTTCTCCCGAATTTCTCCATATGTCCCTGTCTCTTTTTTCAGTTCCTTCAGTAATTCATTCGCTTGATTTTCAATAAAGTCATCACAGATAATCATTTTTTTGATTACTTTTTCTCTTTCCATTTTAAAAGCCTTCTTTCTTTGTGTATTAACTTAACTCTTTGTGACTCCTTATCGTAAGTGCCAATTCTGCATTTTGATCTAGACAATCTAACATTATTTGGAATAGAAAGCGTAATCGTGCTTTATTTTTACCACAATATCGCCAACTACCTTTTGTAATCGGAATTTTTATTGTTTTTCTATTGTGAACCAACAAAATCGCACTGTATTCCTGCCATTGTTTAAATTCCAACAAATTGTTTTCTCTTAGTTCGATTACTTTATTTGCATTGATTGTTAACTGTTTTAGGATTTTTTGTTGATTGCTGCGTTGATAAACAAAATCAACGTCTGATTCCTTCAACGCTAAGTGACGTGCTTGTTCCTTAAAAATACTCGTTCCCATCTATTCACCTCCTCGAATTTAAAAGAAAAAACCGTTCATTAGAACGGTTCTTCATCGTTTACGATTTGTTTGTTTTTTTTGATCGAACTGTGAAAAAAATAATGCTGCTCAGAGTAATGATCCATCCAAGTAATTTAACAAAAATACTTGTTGGACTGTCACCAGTATGTGGAAGTACCTTTTCAGCAACTTTTTTCTACTGGTGATTTTGGCTCTTCTTTTTTCGGATCGGCAGCTTTCGGAACTTTATTGACACGTTTTTCTGTTTCATGGTGTTCTTCTGTTCCGTCTGAATCTTGCCATTGTTGATCGGCGGTATTAATGATATCTATTCCTGCTTTCACATCTTTTTTCACGGTCATTGGCGCATCGATTTTATAAAATTGTCCGAACGGAATTTTTTTCAGTATCGACGATAGAAACCTCTTCGCCTTTAGAATTCTTTGCTTTTTTGAAGACATTCGCTGAAATCGTCAAAGTGCCTTTTCCATCGTCTTCAATTTTGAAGTATTTTGTGAAATCTGTTCCTTTTGCATCATATACTTTCAACTGGTCTTTATTGACCGTTACGGAAGCCGCATCGTATTTATCAACCATACGCAAATAAGTTAATTCGCTTGTTTCGTCAAATGGTCTTGTATCCAACCACAATTGATAATACAGCGTTTGACCTGCTTTTACATCCGTTGTATTGATATTTTCTTTTTCGTTATTATCTGTTTTATCGTTGTAAGGATCTTTGTTAGAATCCGCATAACGGTCTTTCATTTCGCTGTCATCGTCTAAAAGCTTGTCTCCTGTTAAATCAAACTTTTCTTTTGATAAATCGAACTTATGCGGTTCAGGTTTCGGCGTTTTTGTGTACACTTCGTTAGAATCCTGCTTCACATCATTGATTGTCTCTACAAACGTATTTAGAACCTTGTCAGAGTCTTTAAAGCGATAGAATGAAGCGTGAATAGTAAATCCGACCTCTTTGTCTTTATGCTTGTTTACAACGTCTAAGAACGCTTTTTGAGCAGTAAATAAGACCTTGCCTTTCTTATCTTCAGCTTTGACGAAATCTGTGGCAATTCGTCTCCTGCTTTGTAAGAATCAAAGTCTTTGGTTGCATATAATTTGAATGTTCCGTTGTAGCGATCAAAATTTTCGTCATAATCGTCATTGATCGTCCAGCTGGTTGTATCTTGACGATTTAGTTGTAAAACACTTGAATTTAACACGTAAAGAAGTCAGAGTTTAAAGCAACGTCACCTTCATTGATTGATTCCCCACCGTCAGTTTTAGTCACATCTTTTGTTGGTGGTGTCGGTGGTGTTGGAACGTCTGGCGTATCAGGATTATTGTTAAAGTGTAATGTAGATAAACTAATCGTTGGTTTTTCAGTTGTTACGCTGCCAACAGTTCCCTTGCTATTTGGGTTCTTTTCTGTACTGCTGTCTTGTAGGGCAAATTTACGTGTAGAGTACGGATTAGAGAAATCTTTATTGTAGCTTGCACTGATTGTTAAAATAT